>NZ_JBEYFB010000005.1:0-277146 GCF_040634135.1 Streptomyces sp. NPDC007164 | reverse complement strand
CACCGTCAGATCATCGGCGAAATGCCGGTCACCCGTGGCGTCGGGCACGTACTTCACACAGACAACGATCCTCAAGCTCACGCCGGCTCTCCTACTGCATCGTCATTTCCGGGCTGCCTTGTTGCACGCAGCATAGGCGCCTGATGGGGCGGTTTCCGGTCGGGGCGACCGACGCCTCGACCGGAAATATTACTAGCCAGTACACCCAGCGGCCCACTCATGAGCAAGCGCTTGGAACTGTGATATGCCCAACGTACGACACCCCATGTGCCGCCTGGGCCGGATCAGTCCCGCAGCGCGCTGAAACGGCCCTGGTGATAGATCAGCGGACGGCCGACTCCGGCCGGATCGCCGGCCACGGCCTGCGCGATCACGATCCGGTGGTCCCCGGCCGGGACGCGGGCGACCACGCGGCAGACCAGCCACGCCAGTACGCCGCCGAGTACCGGGACTCCTTCGGGCCCACTGCGCCAATAGGTGGACGGACCGAACCGGTCGGCGCCGCTGCGGGCGAAGGTGGCGGCCAGCTCCTGCTGGTGCTCGCCGAGTATGTGGACGCCGACGTGCTCGGCCTCGGCCAGGACCGGCCAGCTGGAGGACGAGGTGCCGACCCCGAAGGAGATCAGCGGCGGTTCGGCGGCGACGGAGTTGAGGGAGGTGGCGGTGAAGCCGACCGGCCGGTCACCGGCGGCGGTGATCACCGCCACACCGGCGGCGTGCTGCCGGAAGACCGAGCGGAGCAGCTCGGGGGAAGCCTGGCGGGGGGCGTCGAGCTCGGGCGATGCCGTCATGGACATGTCCTTCTGCGGAAGTGGCTTACGGGGCCGTGGTTGCTCAGGCACCCGGACAGCGCGCGCTCGCGTTGCGGGCGAGATCGACGTGGACCCGGCCGTAGAGAAGGACTTCCGGCGGCATAGCGTCAGACTGACGATGCATGGTGGGTGCAGTCAAGAGCGTTCCGCGATGTGGGAGATGCGTCACGGTCCGTCACATCGCCTGTCCCAGCGCGGCGACCACGTCGACGGTGCGCGGCTGCCCGACGGCCCGGCGAACGATCCGGCCGGCCGCGTCGAGGACCAGCACGGTCGGCGTCCGGCTGATCTCCAGCTCCCGCACGAGGGGGAGATGCGCCTCGGCGTCGATCTCGACATGGGCCACGCCGTCCACCATGCGGGCCACCTCGGCAAGGGTGCGGCGAGTGGCCCGGCAGGGCTGACAGAACGCGCTGGAGAACTGCATCAGGGTGGCCCGCTCGCCCAGTTCGGCGCCGATCCGGGCCGCGTCCAGCGACCCGCCACACGTCTGCCCGTCCACCTTCGGCCTCCTGTCAGAGCTCATCGCAAGAGGTCAGCACCGCCGGCCCGCGAGACATTCCCGGAGGTTCCACGTGACGAGAATCTCGCGCCCCGAGCCCTCCGAGACTGGCCACCGCGTCGCGCATGGGGCACGATCGGCGCAATGCCGCAAACCTACGGCTGCGTAACTTCCGCCGGGAGAACCCTCCTCAGGCGCTGAAGAAGGGTCTTCCCCAGATGGCAGAACTCGTCTATCGGCCGGTCATCGGCGCCGCTCGCACGTTTTTCAAGGCGCTTGACCTGAAGATCGACACTCAGGGTTCCGAGCACATCCCGAAGACCGGTGGCGCGGTACTGGTGAGCAATCACATCAGCTATCTGGACTTCATCTTCACCGGGCTCGCGGCCCTGCCGCAGAAGCGGCTGGTCCGCTTCATGGCGAAGGAATCGGTCTTCCGGCACAAGGTCTCAGGGCCGCTGATGCGCGGGATGAAGCACATCCCCGTCGACCGCAAGCAGGGCGAGGACGCGTATGCGCACGCGCTCGCCTCGCTGCGCTCCGGCGAGATCGTCGGCGTGTTCCCCGAGGCCACCATCTCGGAGTCGTTCACGCTGAAGAGCTTCAAGTCGGGCGCCGCCCGGCTGGCTCAGGAGGCCGGCGTGCCGCTGATCCCGATGGCGCTGTGGGGCACGCAGCGGCTGTGGACCAAGGGGCGGCCGCGCAATTTCAAGCGCAATCACGTGCCGGTGACGATCCGGGTCGGCGAGCCGCTGGAGGCGCCCACCGACCAGTACGCGGGCGCGATCACCCGGCGGCTGCGGGAACGGGTCCAGGAGCTCCTGGAGGCGGCCCAGCGCGCCTATCCCGTGCGCCCGAAGGACGCGAGCGACACCTGGTGGGTGCCCGCCCACCTCGGCGGTACGGCCCCGACCCCCGCCGAGGTGCGGGAGAAGAGCTGACGGGCCGAAACGTCACTCCGTGGAGCCGGCGGTGCCCCGCGCCCCGGAGCGCGACCGTTGCGGCGATCGGTGAATCCGGCGGGCCGGCGGTTCGGGCCGGCCGCTCGGCGTGGCCTCAGAGCGCCGTGGGCAGCGTGCGCCACAGCTGCCGGCGGTCCTCGGCGGACCTGGGACTCGGAATGGCAGATGCCGTTGCGCGTCGCAAGGACGTCGGAGGCGCGCCGGGTGACGCGCGGGTCGCCGGAATCGGCGGAGTGCGCGGTGGTGTCGCGGGCAAAGGCATGGGCGGCGGCCGCGTACGCATGTGCGTCGGTGCTGCCGCCACGGAGTTCGGCGACCGTCTCCCGCACCAGCGAATGCCCGTGGTCGATGGCCTCGTAGGCGGCGAGGCAGGCGGACAGTTCCGGGACTTGCTGGATCAGCTCCACGGCCGCCGAGCGCAGATGTGCGGTCGACCGGAGAGCAATATCTTTCCGGTCGACCGCATATCTATTCAGTTCTGGCTACTTCGCCATCTCTTCCTTCAGAGCGAGGACGAACGCGTCGACGTCGTCCTCCCTGGTGTCGAAGGCGCACATCCAGCGGACATCGCCGGCCGCCTCGTCCCAGAAGTAGAAGCGGAAGCGCTTCTGCAGCCGTTCGCTGACCTCGTGGGGCAGCCGGGCGAAGACGGCGTTGGCCTGGACGGAGTGGAGGATCTCCACGCCGTCCACCGTGCGCACGCCCTCGGCGAGGCGCTGGGCCATCGCGTTGGCATGCCGGGCGTTGCGTAGCCAGAGGTCGCCGGCGAGCAGCGCCTCCAGTTGCACGGAGACGAAGCGCATCTTCGACGCGAGCTGCATCGACAGCTTGCGCAGGTGCTTCATGGCACGGACGGCGTCCGGGTTCAGGACGACCACGGCCTCGCCGAAGATCGCCCCGTTCTTCGTACCGCCGAAGGACAGCACGTCGACGCCGACGGTGTTGGTGAACGTGCGCATCGGCACGTCCAGCGACGCCGCGGCGTTGGCTATCCGGGCCCCGTCCAGATGGACCTTCATGCCGTGTCCGTGGGCGTGGTCGCAGATGGCGCGGATCTCGTCGGGTGTGTAGACCGTGCCCAGCTCGGTGTTCTGGGTGATCGAGACGACCTGGGGCATGGCGCGGTGCTCGTCGTCCCACCCGTATGCCTGCCGGTCGATGAGCTCGGGGGTGAGCTTGCCGTCCGGGGTGGGCACGGTGAGCAGCTTGAGGCCGCCCACCCGCTCCGGGGCGCCGCCCTCGTCCACGTTGATGTGGGCGGACTCGGCGCAGATCACCGCGCCCCAGCGGTCGGTCATCGCCTGGAGGGAGACGACGTTGGCACCGGTGCCGTTGAAGACCGGGAAGGCTTCGGCGGTGGGGCCGAAGTGACTGTGCATGACGCGCTGGAGGTGCCCGGTGTACTCGTCCTCGCCGTAGGCGATCTGGTGACCGCCGTTGGCGAGGGCGAGGGCAGCGAGGATCTCCGGATGGGTGCCCGCGTAGTTGTCGCTGGCGAAGCCTCGGATCTGCGGGTCGTGATGGCGCCGCGCGTCGGTCCTTACGGTTGTGGGGTCAGCCACAGGCGCTTTCCGTTCACTTCCGGGGCGGGCCGGTCCCAGACGCCGGCGATGGCATCGGCCAGCTCCTTGACGTCGGTGAAGCCCGCGAATTTCGCATTGGGGCGCTCGGCGCGCATCGCGTCGTGCACCAGTGCCTTGATGATCAGGATCGCAGCCGCGGTCCTGGGCCCTTCGTCGCCCCCCGCCTTGCGGAACGCGTCCGCGAGTGCGAGCGTCCAGGCCTCGGCCGCCGCCTTCGCCGCGGCGTAGGCCGCGTTTCCCGCGGTGGGCTTGCTCGCCCCGGCCGCACTGATCAGCACGTAGCGGCCCCGATCGCTGCGCTGGAGACCCTCCTGGAAGGCCAGCGAGGTGTGCTGGACCGTACGGATCAGCAGCTTCTCCAGCAGGTTCCAGTCGGCGAGGTCGGTCTCGGCGAAGCTCGAACTGCCGCGCCAGCCGCCGACGAGGTGGACCAGGCCGTCGATCCGGCCGAATTCCTTCTCGGTCTTGGCCGCCCATTCGCGGGCGGCGCCGAGGTCCAGCAGATCGACCGTGTCGCCGGTGACGGTGGCGCCGCCGTGGGCGTAGCGCGCGGCGTCGACCGCCTCGGCCAGCCGGGTGGCGTCCGCGTCGGAGGCCACGACGGTCGCGCCGGCCTCGGCGAGCCGCAGCAGGGCGGCCCGCCCGGCCGGGCCGGCGGCACCGGCGACCGCGACGACCGCACCCTCAAGAGCGCCGCTCCCGTTGCCCTTGCCGTTTCCGTTCATGGCCACCGCCTCCTCAGACCCGGCGCTCACGCGGCTGCCCGCTCGGCATCCGCGGCGGTGATCCCCTTGGTCGAGGCGATCACATTCTTCAGCTTCTTGGAGAGCGCCTCATAGAACATGCTCAGGGGAAACTCGTCCGGAAGCACATCGTCGACGAGCTTACGCGGCGGCTGCGACAGGTCCAGCGCGTCCGGGCCCTTGGCCCAGCGGGAGCCCGGGTGCGGGGCGAGGTAGGCCGCGACCAGGTCGTAGGCGGCGAACCAGTGGACCAGCTTGGGGCGGTCGATGCCGTCGCGGTAGAGCTTCTCGATCTCGGCGCAGAGCTGGTTGGTGATCTGCGGGGCGAGGTCCCAGTCGATCTTCAGCGTGTTGTCGGTCCAGCGGATCACGTCGTGCTTGTGCAGGTACGCGAAGAGCAGCTGGCCGCCGAGGCCGTCGTAGTTGCGGACGCGCTCGCCGGTGACGGGGAAGCGGAACATCCGGTCGAACAGCACGGCGTACTGCACGTCACGGCCCTGGGCGACGCCGTCGGCCTCCAGCTTCACGGCCTCCTTGAAGGCGGTGAGGTCGCAGCGCAGCTCCTCCAGGCCGTACATCCAGAACGGCTGGCGCTGCTTGATCATGAAGGGGTCGAAGGGCAGGTCGCCGTGGCTGTGGGTGCGGTCGTGGACCATGTCCCAGAGCACGAAGGCCTGCTCGCAGCGCTGCTGGTCGGCGACCATCTCCCGGATGTCCTCGGGCAGCTCGACGCCGAGCAGCTCGACGGAGGCCTCGGTGACCCGGCGGAAGCGGGCGGCCTCGCGGTCGCAGAAGATGCCGCCCCAGCTGAAGCGCTCGGGGGCCTCGCGCACGGCGATGGTCTCCGGGAAGAGCACCGCGGAATTGGTGTCGTAACCGGAGGTGAAGTCCTCGAAGGTGATGCCGCAGAACAGCGGGTTGTCGTAGCGGGTGGCTTCCAGCTCGGCCAGCCAATCGGGCCAGACCATCCGCAGCACGACCGCTTCGAGATTGCGGTCCGGGTTGCCGTTCTGCGTGTACATCGCGAAGACGACCAGGTGCTGCAGCCCGTCCGCGCGGTCCTTGGCCGGCTGGAAGGCGAGCAGCGAGTCCAGGAAGTCCGGCACGCCGAAGCCGTCCGCGGCCCAGCGGCGCAGGTCTGCGGCGAGGGCACGGTGGTACGCGGCGTCGTGCGGCAGCAGCGGGGAGAGCTCCACGACCGCGCCGATCACACGGTCCAGCGTCGACCGCGCGGCCTCGGGGGACGGGGCCCCCTCGGTCTCGAAGTCGATGGAACCGTCCTTCGACTGCCAGGGGCGGATCTCCTCCACGGCATTCTTGAGCGCGGGCCAGGCGGGATGATCGACCACCCGCCGGTCCGTAGCTATGCCGCCTTCGGCGGCGTCCTGCACAAGAATTTCCGTCATAACACTTCCTCCACGGGAGAACCTCGCGTCAAGCAACCGTATCCATGTGCGGTTCCTTGAGACAAGTGGGGCCCAGAAAATTATCCTGCCGACCCCCACGGTCACCGCGATTCTTCCTGTGCAGAACGTTTGAAGCGACTACTTCCGTCGACCGGACGCGCGGAGCGGGTGTCCGCCCTTCCCATCCGCCCAGAGGCCGTTAGGCTGCCCAATTGCCGTAATGCCGTAGTGCTTCGTGGGTAGGAGCCGCACGCGAAAGACGACGTCGACGGAAGCGGGTTGCCTTGTCTTTTCTCACCATCGGACATCGCGGAGTGATGGGTGTCGAGCCGGAGAACACCCTGCGCTCGTTCGTCCACGCGGAACGGGCCGGAATGGACGCGATCGAGCTGGACCTACATCTGAGCAAGGACGGCGCACTGGCCGTGATGCACGACGCCGATGTGGACCGCACGACGGACGGCAAGGGGCCGATCAGCGAGAAGACCCTGTCCGAGCTGCGCGAGCTCGATGCCGGGCAGGGCGAGCGGGTGCCGGTCTTCGAGGAGGTGCTCGACGCCGTACGGTCCCCCGTGCAGGCCGAGATCAAGGACGCGGCGGCGGCCCGCGCGCTGGCCGAGGTGATAGTGCGGCGCGATCTCGTCGACCGGGTCGAGGTGTCCTCGTTCCATGACGAGGCGGTGGCCGAGATCGCCAGGCTGGTGCCGGGCGTACGGACCGTGCTCATCGCGAGCCGCTGGCGGGGCGATGTGGTGGACCGGGCGAAGGCGGTGGGGGCGGCGACCCTGGCGCTGAACATCCGCCGGCTCACCCTGGAGGTCGCCGAACAGGCGCACACCGAGGGGCTGAAGGTCATCGGCTGGGTGGTGAACACCCAGGACCATCTGCGCCTGGCGCGCGCCCTGCGGCTGGACGGCGCGACCACCGACTACCCGGAGATCCGCCGCGCCGGCCGCTTCACCGCCTGACCGCGGGCCCGGTCAGCCGAGGTCCTTGACCAGCAGCTCGAAGACGAGGTCGTCACGCTGCGGAATGCCGCAGCGCTCGTCGCCGTACGGGAACGGGCTGAGCTCTCCCGTACGGCGGTAGCCGCGCCGCTCGTACCAGGCGATCAGCTCCTCGCGCACCGAGATCACGGTCATGTGCATCTCGCGCACGCCCCAGCTCTCCCGGACGGTGCGCTCGGCCTCGGCGATGATCACCTTGCCGAGGCCCGCGCCCTGGAGTCCGGGACGGACCGCGAACATTCCGAAGTAGGCGGCCTCGCCGCGGTGTTCGAGCTGGCAGCAGGCGACGAGCCCGCCGTCGCGCTCCACCACGAGCAGTCGGCTGCCGGGCGCTTCGACGACCCGCCGCACACCGTCCGGGTCCGTCCGCCGGCCCTGGAGGATGTCCGCCTCGGTGGTCCAGCCGGCCCGGCTGGAGTCCCCGCGGTACGCCGACTCGATGAGCGTCACCAGGGCCGGCACATCGGCGTCGGCCGCGTCGCGGAAGGTCAGCTGTCCCGGGTCCTGCGCGGGGGCGGTGTCCATTGCGGTGGCTCTCCGTTTCTGTGCTGTGGCCGTGCCGGAGCAGCGTAACGCGGGTGTCCCGGATCTAGAGTCGGCGCATGGTTCATGTGCTGAGCAGCCGGATCCTGTTGCGTCCGGTGGATCCCGAGCGGTCGCGGATCTTCTACGGGCAGTCCCTCGGGCTGCCCGTCTACCGGGAGTTCGGTACCGGCCCCGAGCGGGGCACGGTCTACTTCCTGGGCGGGGGCTTCCTGGAGGTGTCCGGGCGCGCCGCCGGGCCGCCGGTGCCCGGTCTCGAACTGTGGATGCAGGTCGCGGACGTGCGGGCGGCCCACGAGGAGTTGTCGGCCTGCGGCGTGGAGGTGCTGCGGGAGCCGGTGCGCGAGCCGTGGGGGCTGGTCGAGATGTGGCTCCGCGACCCCGACGGGCACCGGATCGTCATGGTGGAGGTCCCCGCGGACCATCCGCTGCGGTATCGCCCCTGACGGCCCCGGATGCCGTCAGTGAGCGGTGCGGCTCCGTTCCGCGCAGTCGACGAGCACGGGCAGGGCCTTCGCCAGGCTGCCGTCGTCGTCGGCGAACGGGAGCCGCACATGGTGGCGGAAGCCGTCCACGGCGGAGAAGGCCGGGCCGGGCACGATCAGCACGCCCGCGCGGCGGGCCAGCTGGGCGGTGGCCTCGGCGTCCGCGCCCGGGATCTCCACCCAGAGGGCGGAGCCGCCGTCGGGGCGCTCCCACCGCCAGCCGGTCCGCTGCTCGCGCAGGAGCCGTTCGGTCTCCGCGAGACGTTCGCGCAGCCGGGAGCGGCGGCGGGCCCGCGCCCGGGGCAGTTGCCGCAGCAGCTCCACGGCCAGCATCTGTTCCACCACCGGGCAGGACAGGTCGACGGACTTCTTGATGTCGGCCAGCCGTCGGATCACGGTGGTGGAGGACCGGATCCAGCCCAGTCTGAGCCCGCCCCAGAACAGCTTGGACAGGGTACCCACGGTGGCCGTGGCGGCGGGCGGCAGCAGGCCGGCGAGGGAGCGGGGCGCGGCGTCGTCGAGCAGGGACAGTTCGGCGTAGGCGTTGTCCTCGACCACGTACAGGCCCTGTTCGGCCAGGACGGCGGCCCAGGCGAGGCGGGTGGGCTCGTCCATGCCGCGTCCGGTGGGGTTGTGGACGGCCGGCTGGAGGTAGACGAGACGGGGCCGGACATGACCGGCCAGCCGGGCCAGCGCCCGGGCACCGGGCGCCCCGTCCGCGGGCAGCGGCACCAGCCGGGCGCCGCGGCCGCGCAGCGCTTCGAGCGCGCCCCGGTAAGTCGGATCCTCCACGATCACCGTGTCACCGGGCTCGACCAGGCCCTGGGTGATCAGCCAGACGGCCTGCTGGGATCCGGCGGTCACCAGGATCTGTTCCGGGGAGGTCGGCAGGCCCGCCGACCGGTGGTATTCGGCGATCCCCTCGCGGAGCTCCGGCAGCCCGTACGGGAGGTATCCGTCGCCGGCCAGCGCGACGGTGAGGTCGGCGGCGGACAGCCCGCCGACCGCCGCCGCGACCGCGGGCAGGCCGTCCAGCGCTCCGCTGGACAGGTCGATGCCGCCGCCCCTGGTCCCGAAGCTGGCGAGCCGGCCCTCGGTGGCCGGCTCGCCCACCGCGCCGGAGCCCCGCAGCCGGGAGCCGCTGCCCTGCCGGCTCTCCAGCCACCCCTCGGCCTCCAGCAGTCCGTACGCCGCCGTCACCGTGGAACGGCTGACGCCCAGCGCCGTCGCCAGGGCGCGCTGGGAGGGCAGCACCGTGCCCGGTGCCACGTCTCCGCGCTGCGCCAGTTCGCGCAGCGCCTCGGCCAGCAGTTGCGGCATCGCGCCCGTGCCGTCCTTGGACCACCCCGTCAGCAGACGGGACAGCCGGGTGGGAGGAATCCGGTCCATGCACTCATCATCGCCCGCCGCAGGCCAATTGCCCTCAAGTGGTCTTTGCCGCCCTCCGGTGGCTCGCACATGATCGGGAGAACGCCGTTGCAAAGGAGCAAAGACATGGCGACCGTGGTGCTCGTCGGAACACTGGACACCAAAGGGCCGGAGTACGAGTGGCTCTCGGCCCGGCTTCGCGAGTCGGGCTGCGACGTGGTGCTCGTCGATGCCGGGGTGATGCCGTCGCCCGTGGGCACGGTCACGGGCGACATCGACGCGGCGGCCGTCGCGCGCCGCGCCGGGCACGGTCTGGAGGCGCTGCGCGCCAACGGGGACCGTGGTGCGGCGGTGTCCGCCATGGCCGACGGGGTCGAGCAGATCGTCGGTGATCTGTACCGCGAGGGGCAGCTGAACGCGGTGCTGGCGGTGGCCGGGAGCGGTGGCTCGTTCATCGCCGCGCGTGCCATGCAGGCGCTGCCCATCGGCGTCCCGAAGGTGCTGGTGTCCACCATGGCCAGCGGGGACGTGTCGCCGTACGTCGGCAGCAGCGACATCACCATGATGTACAGCGTGGTCGACGTGGCGGGCATCAACTCCGTCTCGACGCAGATCATGGGCAACGCGGTGGCCGCCGCGGCGGGCATGGCCATCCACCACGAGCGGCGGCTGAACGAGCCGCAGCCCCAGGGGCGTCCGCTGATCGGCGCCAGCATGTTCGGCGTCACCACCCGGGCAGTGGACGCCGCACGGCAGCGGCTGGACGAGCTGGGCTACGAGGTGCTGGTCTTCCACGCCACCGGCGCGGGCGGCCGGGCGCTGGAGAAGCTCGCCGCGGGCGGGTTCCTCGCCGGTGTCCTCGACCTGACCACGACCGAGCTCGCGGACGATCTGGTCGGCGGCGTGCTGAGCGCCGGCCCGGACCGGCTCACCGCGGCGGGCCGGGCGGGGCTGCCGCAGGTGGTCGCGCCCGGCGCACTGGACATGGTCAACTTCGGCGCCGTCGACACCGTCCCGGAGCGCTTCGCCGGACGCCGGTTCCTGGAGCACAATCCGACCGTCACCCTGATGCGCACCACGGCCGGCGAGATGGCCGAACTCGGTGCCTCCATGGGGCGGAAGCTGGCTTCGGCACACGGCCCGACGGCGGTCCTCTGGCCGCTGGGCGGCGTCTCCGCGGTGGACGCGCCGGGCGGTCCGTTCCACGATCCGGAGGCCGACGCCGCCGGGCTGGCGTCCCTGCGCGCCGCGCTGCGGGGCAGCGCCGTCGATCTGCGCGAGATCGGCGCCCATCTCAACGACGCGTCGTTCGCCGTCGCCGCCGCCGACCACCTCCACCAGCTGATCAGCACCCGGAAACGTTCGCACCCGAACGTCTGAGCCCGCGCCTCCGCGCGCGCCGGAGGCCCCGCATCCGCGCGCCCGAGCGGCGAGAAACCCACCAACGGAAACAGGAGTCCATCCGTGAACCGCAATCAAGCCCTGTCGCGCCTGACCGAGCAGGTCGCAGCAGGCAAGGCCGTCATAGGCGCGGGCGCAGGCACCGGCCTGTCCGCCAAGTGCGCGGAGGCCGGCGGCGTCGATCTGCTGATCATCTACAACTCCGGCCGGTACCGGATGGCCGGCCGGGGCTCGCTGGCGGGTCTGCTGCCGTACGGCGACGCCAACGCCATCGTGCTCGACATGGCGGGCGAGGTGCTGCCCGTGGTGCGGGACGTCCCCGTGCTCGCCGGGGTGTGCGGCACCGATCCGTTCCGGATCATGGGCAACTTCCTCGACCAGTTGAAGACCATCGGCTTCGCCGGCGTACAGAACTTCCCCACCGTCGGGCTGTACGACGGCAGGTTCCGCGAGAACCTCGAAGAGACCGGCATGGGCTTCGGTCTGGAGATCGACATGATCCGCCAGGCCCACGAGCGCGATCTGCTCACCGCGCCCTACGTGTTCGACCCCGAGCAGGCCACCGGAATGGCGCGGGCGGGCGCCGATGTCCTCGTGCCGCACGTCGGGCTGACCACCAAGGGTTCCATCGGCGCCTCGACCGCGCTCACCCTCGATCAGGCCGCCACCGCCGTTCAGGAGATGCACGACGCCGCAAAGCGCGTCAATCCCGACATCATCGTGCTCTGCCACGGCGGCCCGATCGCCGAACCGGAGGACGCCCGCTACGTCCTGGAGCACACCTCCGGGATCGCCGGCTTCTTCGGCGCCTCGTCCATGGAACGGCTGCCCACGGAGCGCGCCATCACCGAGCAGGCACGCGCTTTCAAGTCCCTCACGCTCGGCTGACAAGGGCACGGAAGCACAGCGCGCGGCGGGAACACTCCCTCCGCGCGCTCCCCTTGTACTTCAATGCGCCGCGTACGGCGGTCCTCCCCCGGGCATCGACCAGGGGGACCGCGTCGTACGGCCAGGGGGAGGTGCGCTGTGCACGGATCGGCGATGTCGGGCTGGCTGCTGATGGCTTTGTGCGCGATGACGGGTGCGTACTGCCTGCTGCGCTCCCGCAGCGAGACCGGGGAGGGGCGCAGGGCGGCACGCGCGGAGGCGCTGATGGGCTTCGGCATGGCCGCCATGGCGGTGCCGGCGGCCGTCGTGACACCTCCCGCCTGGGGATGGGCGGTGTACACGGCGCTGTTCGGGGCGGCCTCGTTGCGCGCGTTGTGGTCCGCCCGGCGCGGCAGTCACCATCTGCACCATTGGGTGGGGTCCTCGGCGATGTTCTACATGGCCCTGACGATGGCGCCGGGCGGCGGGGCGGCACACGGCGGGCACACGGGGCACGGGGTCGCGGCGACGGCCGGGGGCATCCCCCTGCTGACCGGACTGCTGCTGGCCTACTACGCGGTGTACGTGCTGCGGTCGGGGGCCCGGCTGATACCGGTGGCTGCCGCTCCCGTCCCGGCGGGCGGTGGCGGTGGCCCTGCCGGGTCCGCCTGGGGTACGCGCCCCGAGCTGGCGCTCGCCTGTCGGCTGACGATGGGGATGGCCATGTTCGCGATGCTGCTCACCCTGTGATCCGGCCGGCCGGTCAAACCGTGGTCTGCGTCACTTGCCGTGCACAGCCATACCCGTGGATACCGCGGCCCTCATAGGCTGGCGTCATGTTGGTCTCCCTCGCACTGCTGCTGCTCGGTGCACTGGCTGCCGTCCTGACCCCGCGGCTGATGGCCAGGGCCCGGTGGCCGGAGCGCGAGCCCGTCGTGGCGCTGTGGGTGTGGCAGTGCGTGGTGGCCGGGGTGCTGCTCTCCTTCGCGCTCTCCATGACGTTCAGCGCGGCCGCCGCCTGGCAAGCGGTGCGCGGGCATGTGTTCGCCCCCGCACCGCACGCGGTGGTGGAGGCGTACGCGCTGGGCGGGCACGGCCGGTGGTCCGCCGCCATGGCCGTGCTGCTGGCGCTGGGCGGGGTGTGGTCGGCGATGATGCTGACCCGGGAGATCCACCGGGCCCAGGTGCGTCGCAGGCAGCGGCGCGCCGAACTGCTGGTGCGGGCCCCGCTGATGCCCGGCGAGAAGCCCGGCAGCGGCCGTCTCGTCGTGCTGGAGGGAGAGCGTCCGGATGCCTGGTGGCTGCCGGGCGCCGCGCCTCAACTGGTCATCACCACCACGGCACTCAGGCGCCTGAAAGGCCGTCAGCTCGATGCGGTGCTGGCCCATGAGCAGGGGCACGCGAACGCACGGCACGACTGGCTGCTGCACTGTTCCGGCGCCCTGGCGACCGGCTTTCCGCAGGTGCCGGTGTTCGCGGCGTTCCGCGACGAGATGCACCGGCTGGTCGAACTGGCCGCGGACGATGTGGCGTCGAAGCGTTTCGGACGGCTGACGATCGCCCTGGCCCTGGTGGAACTCAACGAGGACCGGGGCGTGTTCGGCCCCTGCCCGGCGCCGGACGCACAGCTGCCGCTGCGGGTGAACCGGTTGCTGACCCCGGCGGACCGGCTCACCGCCGGCCGTCGGCTCCGGCTGACCGCGGCGGCCGCGATGGTGCCGGTGGTTCCGCTTCTGGTGGCCTTCATTCCGGGGCTCAGCGCGCTGCGATAGCCAGGGCCGCCGGCCTTCCGCGAAGATCGCCCCATGCCGTCCACGCAGCTCTCCCCGCCGGTCCGTACGCCTTCCCGTGTCACCCCGTTCGGGACGGGTACGGTCTGCGCGCTACTCGCACTGGTCGTGCTGGTCCTCGTCGCCGTGCGCTGGTCACCGCTGATGACGCTGGACCGCTCCGTCGCCGATGCCCTGCACCACAGGGCGGTGACCGAACCCGGCCTGGTCCATGCCAACCGGATCCTCACCGACTGGGCCTGGGATCCGTGGACCATGCGCGCCCTGATCACGGTGGCGGTGGTGGCGCTGTGGTGGCGCGGGGAGCGGCCGCTCGCGGTGTGGGTGGCGGCGACGAGCGTGCTGGGCACCGTGGTGCAGCAGGGACTGAAGGCCGCCGTCGGCCGGGCGCGGCCGCAGTGGCCCGACCCGGTGGACTCCGCCCATTACGCGGCGTTCCCGTCCGGTCACGCGATGACGGCGATGGTGAGCTGCGGCCTGCTGCTCTGGCTGCTGCACCGGCACGGGGCCGGGCCCCGGCCGTGGCGGACGGCGCTGGTGGTGGCGTGCGTCTCGGTCGTCGGGGTGGGCGTGACCCGGCTCTACCTGGGCGTGCACTGGCTGAGCGACGTACTGGCCGGCTGGCTGCTGGGGGCGGCCCTGGTCGGCTTCGCGATCGCCGGATTCGCCCGGTACGAGCGGCGTGGCGGGCTTCGCGCGCCCGGCCGCTCCTGAGCCGGCCGAGTCCCACCCGCCCCAGCCCCGGGGCGGCCGGCCTTGTCGCGCCGTCCCCGCCCCGGGCCGCCCTTGTCGCGCCGTCCCCGTACCGGGGAGGATCGCAGCCATGCAGATCAAGGGTGTGCTCTTCGACTTCTCCGGGACTCTCTTCCGTATCGAGTCCGTCCGGTCCTGGCTGCGCGCGGTCCTCGCCGAGCAGGGGGTGACGGTGGGCGGGGCCGACTTCGAGCGGTACGCGGGCGAGCTGGAGGCAGCCGGGGCGCTGCCGGGCGGCCCGCTCCCCCGGCAGGTTCCCGCCCGGCTCTCCGCCGCGTGGGCCACCCGTGACGAGAGCGCGGAACTGCACCGGGAGGCGTACACCGGGCTGGCCCGGCAGGTGGCACTGCCGGATCCCGGGCTGTACGACGCGCTGTACGAGCGGCATCGCACACCGGCCGCCTGGCAGCCGTACCCGGACGCGGCGCAGGTGCTCGGCGCGCTGTGCGACAGCGGCATCCGGATCGGCGTGGTCAGCAACATCGGCTGGGACCTGCGGCCGGTCTTCCGGGCGCACGGCCTGGACCCCCTGATCCATGACTATGTGCTGTCGTACGAGCACGGCGTCCAGAAGCCGGACACACGGATCTTCCACACGGCCTGCACAAATCTGGGGCTGGATCCGGCGGATGTGGTGATGGTCGGGGACGACCGGAAAGCGGACGGCGGGGCCGCCGCACTGGGCTGTGACGTGCGGTTCGTGCACCATCTGCCGGTGTCCGAGCGGCCCGACGGACTGCGGACGCTCGGACTGGTGCCGGGCGTTGCCTGACAGACATGTGAGAGATGTCCCTGACGCCCAATGGGTCTGATTGTCACATCGGGGCCTTAGCCTGTATGTATGTCCCGTTCTCCGTGCTCCTCCGATTCCACGCGCACCGCCGCCGTGGTGAACAAAGAGATCCGTGACCTGTGGCAGCGCTCGGGCGGCTGCCTGTCCCCGGAGGACGAGGAGCAGTACCAGCGCCTGCTGGTGGAGTGGGCCGCGGCGACGAGCGGCGGCGCCAGGTCCGCCGCCTGACGCGCGGATCCCGGCCCCGCGGGCTCGCGGACGTCCCGCAGGGCCGGGAATCCGCCCTGCGGGACGTCTTGCGTTCACGGTGGATCCGGCCGGGTGGAGGTTCCGGCCGGCTGGAGGGTCAGGCCGTCAGCGGCCGAAGTACTCCGGCTGGGTCTGGACATTGAGCTCGTCCAGCCGTACCCGCTTCGCCGGGTCGGTCCGCCGGTCGTCGAGCTTCAGGACGTCGAAGCCCTTGGCGATGTCGTTGGAGTAGATGTAGCCGTTGTAGTAGTACGCCGACCAGGGGCCGGCCGTGGTGACCGCGTCGGTGGTGACCGGGCCGCGCTCGAAGTAGCCGATCTCCTTCGGCTTCGAGGAGTCGGTGAAGTCCCACACCGACACTCCGCCCTGGTACCAGGCCTGGACCATCAGGTCGCGGCCCTTGACCGGGATGATCGAGCCGTTGTGCGCGACGCAGACCTCGGTGTCGGCCTGCGGTCGGTCGATCTTGAAGTAGCTGCGGAAGACCAGCTTGCGGTGGTCGCCCCTGCCGACGATGTCGTAGATGCCGTTGGCGCCGCGCTTCGGGCCGATCTCCTCGTTGCAGGTGGCCGCGCCACCGCCACCGAGTTCATCGGTGAAGACGACCTTGTCCGTGGTCTGATTGAACGTCGCGGAGTGCCAGAACGCGAAGTTCACGTTGTCCTGCACCCGGTCGATGATCTTCGGGTTCTCCGGGTCCTTGATGGAGAACAGCAGGCCGTCACCCATGCAGGCGCCGGCGGCCAGGTCCTTCGAGGGCAGCACGGTGATGTCGTGGCAGCCGGTGGTCCTGGAGACGCCCGGGTTGTCCGGAGCCCCCGGGTTGCCGCCGTCCGGGAAGAGCACCGGGAAGTTCACGACCGCGGCCTTCTCGGGCGCGTTGCGCGGCACCTTGATGACGGAGATCCCGTCGTGCGGCGGCTGGCAGTCGGGGAACGTCGCGCTCGGCGAGTACGAGGAGACGTACACGTACACGTTCTTGCGCTCGGGGACCAGCGTGTGGGTGTGCGATCCGCACGCGGTCTCGACGGCGGCGACGTACTTCGGGTTGCGCTTGTCGCTGATGTCGAAGACCTTCATGCCCTCCCAGGAGGACTTCTCCGTGGCGGGCTGGGTGGTGCTGGTGCAGGAGTTGTCGCTGCGCGATGAGTCGGTGGACAGGAAGAGGAGGTTGCCCGAGACCGAGATGTCGTTCTGCGAGCCGGGGCACAGGACCTGCGAGACCGTCCTCGGGGACCTGGGGTTGCTGATGTCGAAGATCCGGAAGCCGTCGTAGTTTCCGGCGAAGGCGTACTTCCCCTGGAAGGCCAGGTCCGTGTTGAGGCCCTTGAGCGCGTCCTTCGGAACGTTGGCCAGATGAGTGATGTTGGAGCTGTGGACGATCTCGTCCACGCCGGGTACCTCGCCGCTTCCGATGGCGGCCGCGGCCTCGGCTTCCTGCGCGGCCGAGACGCCCGTCCGGGCCGCTCCCCGGTCACCGGGGTCGGGCGTCGCGGCCGCGGGTCCGGCCATCAGCAACGTGGCCAGCAGGCCGGCGGCTGCCGTCGCCACACCCAGGCGTCTGCGCCGTACCGGGCTCGTGTGCAACGAAATCACTGCGTCCTCCCATGCATCCGAACGTAGTTGAACGGTTCACGGACCTCGGCAGTATCGTCCTTGTCATGGTGTTCTCAACAGATGGCAACAGAGACGTAAATGAAAGTTTGTGATCGCTGACGCGCGAAAGCGTGTCAGGACTGTCGGCAGCCAACCCATATGGCCGTGGAGGTCCACTTGTTGATCCACCGTCAGACCATGCGTGTACGCAGATCCGTTCTCGTCGCGGTGGCCGTCTCGGCCGTTCTCGCCCTCACCGCGTGCGATGCGGGGGACGGTGAAAGCCGTACGAAGGAGCAGGCGGGCGGGGGGCCTTCGGTGGTGGCTCCCGGAAAGCCGGGCGAGCCCGCACGGACTCTCTCCGTCGAGGAGGCCGCGAAGGCCGCCGGGGACGACACCCCCAACACGGCCGACTACCGCTATGCGCAGATGATGATCCAACACCACGCTCAGGCACTGGAGTTGACGGGTCTCGTACCGTCGCGTTCCGGCTCCTCCCCGGTCAAAAGGCTCGCCGAGCGCATCACCGCGAGCCAGAAGCCGGAGATCGGCGCCATGGAGGGCTGGCTCACACACAACGGCGGAGCGAAACGTGAAACCGCCCACGACCACTCCGCCATGCCCGGGATGGCGACCGAGGCACAGCTGAAGCAGTTGCGCGAGGCGGACGGCGCCGTCTTCGACAAGCTCTTCCTGAAGTTGATGATCACCCACCACCAGGGGGCGATCACGATGGCCACCGAGGTGCTCGCGGAGGGGAACAACGTGCAGATCGAGGAGATGGCCGGGGACGTCGTCGCGCAGCAGACGGTGGAGATCAACAGGATGCGCACGATGTCGTCCTGACGGCGGCGCCCGGCGCACCCCTCCCCGCTCCGCCCGCCGGTGCCGTGCTGGAGGCATCCTCCGGGGAGCGGTGCGCCGTGCTCCGCGTCGCCGTCGTCGGCTCCGGTCCCAGCAGCGCCTGCACCGCCCAGGCCCTGACGGCGCCGGATCCGGCGGGTCTGGTGCCGCGGGACGGGGCGCCGTCGCCCGGGGAGTACGTGGCCGGGCGGATCAAGCGCGGGCCGGCCGGAGTGATCGGCTCGAACCGGTCGTGCGCGAAGGAGACGGTGTCTTCGCTGCTCGACGACACCCCGCCGCTCGCCGGGCGCCGGCCGGTGTCCGGCCCGGTGGCCGCGCTGCGGGCATGCGGGCTACCGACCCTCGCCGACGCGTCGGACCTGCCTGTTCGCCGCATCGAGGACGCTGTCGAGGAGCCCGGGGAACAATGCCTCCAGGTCGTCCCGCCGCAGCCCGTTCATCTTGGCCGTGCCCCGGTAGATCTGCTGGACGATCCCGCTCTCGCGCAGCACCCGGAAGTGGTGCGTGGAGGTGGATTTGGAGACCGGCAGTTCGAAGCAGGAGCAGCTGAGTTCGGCTTCTGCGGCGGCCAGCTCACGGACGATGCGCAGCCGCATCGGGTCGGAGAGGGCGTGGAGCACTCCCTCGATGCGGATCTCGTCCCGCGCGGGGTGATCCAGGACGCGGCCACCCGCCTCGGCGGTGCTTGCGGCGGGGGCGCTGGCGGGGGTCACGTCGGCTCCAGTTCCTGGGCTTGCTCGGATCCTCCATAATACGAGACTCGTCGAATTTCCGTACGTCGTAGTTCTGGCTCTGTACGTCGAAGCTCGATACGTACCGGACAGGACCGGCCCGCCGGCGGCCGGCCGCAGCCCGTCACCCCTTGAGCAGCTCCGGATTGTCGGCCAGTGCCGCGAGGTGTCCGGCCGGATCGGCGATCAGCCTGCGGGCGGTCAGGTCGAGCATCCCCGCCACGCCCGTGACCTCCGCCGCGACGGTGCCGTCCTCCTTGAGGATCTGCTGCGCGACCGTGAACGTCTTCCCCGCGCCGTACATGAACCGGCAGGTCACCCGCACCCGGTCGCCGCCCCGGAGCTCCTGCAGGAACTTCACCGTCGCTTCCAGTGCGACCGGCCCGACGCCGCTGGCCAGCAGTTTGTCCTGCGGCAGACCGGCGGCGCGCAGGAGTTCCCAACGGGCATGCTCGGCGTACTGGAGATAGACGGCCTGATTCAGGTGTCCCTGGGTGTCGAGCTCGTAGCCCCGGACGGTCACGTCAACAGAGAAGGTCATGAACGTCCCAACCCCGGGGCGCGTTCCGCCATTCCCACCCATCCGCACCACCGCCCACGTCTCGTACCACCGCCCGCGCCGCACCCCTTTACGCATCCGTCATGCCCAGGTAACTTCCTCACCGCAAGAGATTGCAGCAAAATTCCGACAGATCTTGCTTCTTGGGGCGGTCGGAATGGACTGCTCGCCCGAACCCCGAGGCGCGTCAGGGTTCTCCGGCGGGACCGAGCAGGTGGTCATCGAGCGCCTGCGCTGTCGGCTGCCGCGGCCTGCCGGCCGTGGCCCTCCCCTGGAGACACGAATGAGACGCACCGCACGCTCCCTGCTGAGACGCCCGCTGGCAGCAGCCGTGACGGCCGCCGGGATTCTGGGACTCCTCACCGCCGTTCCGGAGACCGCCGCTCCGTCCGCCTCCCCCACCGCGGCGACGGAGAACACCGCGACGGTCTTCTACTACACGAAGACCAGGAACTGGTCGGCGTACGACCTGCATTACGCACCCGACGGCGGCTCATGGACGACCGTGCCCGGAGTACGGATGGAGGCCGCCTGCACCGACTGGGTGAAGAGGACCGTGAGCCTGGGCAGTGCGTCCGGGCTGGCCGCGACCTTCAACAACGGCTCGGGGACCTGGGACAACAACGCCGGGAAGAACTACGCGCTGGGCACCGGCGACATCACCGTCAAGGACGGGGTCGTGGCCCACAGCGACCCGTGCGCCGACGGCGGCACCGGCCCTTCTCCCTCCCCCACCGGCACCAACACCGCCTCGGTCTACTACTCGACGACCACCGTCGGGTGGTCCCTCGCCAACATCCACTACCGGCCGGAGGGCGGATCGTGGACCGCCGTGCCGGGCGTGGGCATGACGGCGGCGTGTACGGGCTGGATGAAGCGGTCCGTCGACCTCGGCGGCGCCACCTCCATGCAGGCCGCGTTCAACAACGGCAACGGGGTCTGGGACAACAACAACGGCAGCAACTACACGATCCGGTCCGGTGTTTCCACGGTCGAGGACAAGGTCGTCACCTCCGGGGCCGACGACCCGTGCGCCGCCGAACCGGCCGACACCCGGGCACCGACCGTTCCGGCAGAGGTGAAGGCCGACGCCGACGGCGTGTCGATCGTGCTGACCTGGGAGCCGTCCACCGACGACCGCGGCGTCACCGGATACCAGGTGACCCGGACCGGGGGCACCAGGGGCACGGTGGTCACCGACGTCGGCTCGACGGTCCACTCCGACACGAACCTGGAGGAGAGGACCGCCTACAGCTACACGGTGAAGGCCGTGGACGCGGCCGGCAACGTGTCCGCGGCGTCGGCCGCCGCCACCGCCACCACCGGGGAGAAACCCGCCACCCCGGCCGCCGGGAAACCACTGGGCACCGACCCGCGCAAGGATCCGATCTACTTCGTGCTCACCGCCCGGTTCGAGGACGGCGACAGCTCCAACAACCGGGGCGGCAGCCAGCACGTGAAGTCCGGCAACGCGGCCAACAACGACCCCATGTTCCGCGGCGACTTCAAGGGCCTGGTGAACAAGCTCGACTACATCAAGGGCCTGGGCTTCTCCGCGATCTGGATCACCCCGGTCGTCCTGAACCGGTCCGACTACGACTACCACGGCTATCACGGCTACGACTTCTACAAGGTCGACGGCCGGCTGGAGTCCGCCGGCGCCTCGTACCAGGACCTGATCAACGCGGCGCACGCCAAGGGCATGAAAATCTACCAGGACGTCGTCTACAACCACTCCTCGCGCTGGGGCGCCAAGGGCCTGTTCACACCGACGGTGTACGGCGTCCGGGACGACCAGTGGAGCTGGTACTACGACGAGCGGAACGAGGGCTTCGAGTACGACGGCGTCAGCGTCGAGCCGAAGTCCGGGAAGTCGTACTACAACGGCGATCTCTGGTCCACCGCGGAGCCGTCCGGCAACACCTGTCTGGACTGGGGCAGGCCCACCGGCAAGACCTCGCCCGAGGGCTACAAGCTGTACGACTGCCAGTGGCCCAGCCCGACTTCGGGAATGTTCCCCAAGGCGTACTACCACAACTGCTGGCTGGGGAACTGGGAGGGCGAGGACTCCCGCAGCTGCTGGCTGCACGAGGACCTGGCCGACTTCGACACCGAGAGCGCGCCCGTGCAGAACTACCTGATCGGCGCCTACGACAAGTACATCGACATGGGCGTCGACGGCTTCCGGATCGACACCGCCGTCCACATTCCACGCACCACCTGGAACCGCCGCTTCCTGCCCGCCATCCAGGAGCGCGTCACCTCGCGGTTCGGCGCCGCGGCGGCGAAGAACTTCTTCGTCTTCGGCGAGGTCGGAGCCTTCGTCAACGACAAGTGGAACCGCGGCTCGGTCAATCACTCCGCGCAGTTCTTCACCTGGAAGGAACGCAAGGAGTACGCCGCCGACGACGCGACGGCCGCCCTGGAGATGTACGACTACGAGCAGCAGCAGGGCACCGGTTCGCAGCCCACCTCCACCAACGCGTTCCTGGACGGGAACACGTACCACACCCCGGACCACAGCCGGTTCTCCGGCATGAACGTCATCGACATGCGGATGCACATGAACTTCGGTGACGCCGACAACGCGTACAGCAACGGCAAGGATTCCGACGACAGTTACAACGACGCCACCTACAACGTCGTCTACGTCGACAGCCACGACTACGGGCCCAACAAGAGCAGTGAGCGCTACGCGGGCGGGACCGACGCGTGGGCCGAGAACATGTCGCTGATGTGGACGTTCCGCGGCATCCCGACGCTCTACTACGGCTCCGAGATCGAGTTCCAGGCGGGCAGGAAGATCGACTGCGGGCCCAGCTGCCCGCTGGCGTCCACCGGGCGCGCCTACTACGGCGACCATCTCGCCGGCACGGTCGAGGCGTCCGACTTCGGCAAGGTCTCCTCGGCCACCGGCGAGGTCGCCCATACGCTCGCCGAGCCGCTGGTGAAGCACCTGCAACGGCTCAACGAGATCCGGCGGGCCGTGCCGGCGCTCCAGATGGGCCAGTACTCCACCGAGGGCATCACCGGCTCGATGGCGTACAAGCGCCGCTACACCGACGCCGCGAGCGGGACCGACAGCTTCGCGCTGGTGACCGTCACCGGCGCCGCCGACTACACCGGGATTCCCAACGGCACGTACAAGGACGCCGTCACCGGGGACACCCGGGTCGTGTCGGACGGCAGGCTCTCGGTCGGCGCACCCGGCAAGGGCAATCTGCGCGTCTACGTCCTCGACCTGGGAGGGAGGAACGCGGCACCCGGCAGGATCGGCGCGCCGGGTCCGTACCTCAACTAGCCGGGTCCGTACCCCGGTCGGGGCCGGTGGACTCGCGGACGACGAGCCGGTAGCCGGGGCGGGGCCGTCGGGGTTCGGACACCGGGCTGCCCGAGAGCCGTTCGACGAGGCTGTCGACGGCGAGCCGTGCGATGGCCTCCTTGTCCGGGGCGACCGTGGTGAGCGTGGTCGCCCCGTACAGGCTCTCCTCGATGTTGTCGAAGCCGACCACGGCGACGTCCTCGGGGATCCGGAGCCCGCGCGAGGTGAGGGTGCGCATGGCGCCGATGGCGATGAGGTCGTTGTACGCGAACACCGCGTCGGGCCGCTCTCCCCGGTCCAGGAGAGCGGCCATGGCCCTCGCGCCGTCCTCGCGTCCGTAGCCGTCGGTGACCACGATCAGCGACTCGTCGGGCTCGATGCCGGACGCGGCGAGTTCCTCGCGCCAGCCACGCAGCCGCAGATGGGCGGGCTGGCGTTCGCGCCCGGTGCGGGAGCCGAGGAAGGCGATCCGGCGGTGACCGCGGTCGACGAGATGGCGTACGGCGTCGCGGGAGGCGGCCACGTTGTCGATGGCGATGTGGTCGTAGGGGGCTTCGTACTCCCGCTCGCCGAGCAGGACCAGGGGCGCGGTCTCGGTGCGCGCCATCAGGTCCTCGGTCTCCAGATGGATCGGGCTGAGGATGAGTCCGTCGATCACATGGGACCGGAAGCCCTGGCTGACCAGGAGTTCCTTGTCTCGGAGGCCGCCGGTGTGGTCGACCAGGACGGTGTAGTCGTGCCGGGCGGCCGCGTCGACGACCGCGCCCGCGAGCTCCGCGAAGTACGGGTTGCCGAACTCTGGCACGGCGAGCGCGATGATGCCGGTGCGGCCCTTGCGCAGATGGCGTGCGGTGAGGTTCGGCCGGTAGCCGAGTTCGTCGATGGCCTGCTGCACCTTGGCGCGCATCTGCGGTGTGACGTGCTGATAGTTGTTCACCACGTTCGACACGGTCTTGATGGACACGCCCGCCCGTTGTGCAACGTCCTTGAGGCTGACGCCCACGGCACTCCCTGACTCTGCTCGATGCGCACTCGGGCGCGGTGGGTCGGCTCGGCTCAGCCGGCTCTGCGACCGCGCGCCAGACAGCGCTGGGCCACGACGACAACGATAAGGAACCCGCCGCTGACCACCGACTGGTACGAGGAGTTCAGCGAGCCGATCTGGTTGATGAGGTTCTGGATGACGGCCAGCAGCAGGACGCCCCAGAGGGTGCCGCTGACCGATCCGGCACCGCCTGCGAGGAGGGTGCCGCCGATGACGACGGCGGAGATCGCGTCGAGTTCCATGCCGACGCCGACGATGGTGACGCCGGAGGAGAGCCTGGCCGCGTTCAGCGCACCGGCGAGTCCGGCGAGCAGCCCGCTGAGCGTGTAGACGAGAAGTTTCGTACGGGCGACGGGCAGGCCCATCAGGGTGGCCGCGTCGCCGCTGCCGCCGACGGCGAACAGGGTCTGTCCGAACGAGGTGCGCTGCAGCAGCACTCCGGCGGCGCCGAACAGCACCAGCGCGATCAGGATCGGATGGCCGAAGCCCCATACGCTGCCCTGTCCGAGCCCGGCGAAGGCGGAACCCTTGGGGACGAGGTAGGTGGTGGCGCCCTCGTCGGTGACGGCTAGGAGCAGGCCGCGCGCCGCGAGCAGGGTCGCGAGGGTGACGATGAAGGGGGCCATCGCGGCACGGGCGATCAGGAATCCGTTGAGCAGACCGATCGCACCGCAGACCAGGAGCGGTACGAGCAGCGCCGGCAGGATGCCCCATTGCGAGGCCCAGGCGGCCAGCACACCACCGAGTGCGAAGACCGAGCCGACGGACAGGTCGATCCCGCCGGTGATGACGACGAGGGTCATGCCGAGGGCGACCACGGCGAGGAACGACGCCTGCACCGTCACACCGCGGGCGTTGTCCAGGGTGGCGAACGTCGGGTAGACGAACGAGGCGGTGATCACTACGGCCAGCAGTACGGCGAGGACGCCCTGGCTCCTGAGGAGTTCGACGAGCCGCCGTGCGGGCGCGGGCCGGGGCCCGGCTCCCCGCCGGGGTGCGCCGTCTCCGTCCGCTGCGGGGCTCTCGCGGGGCGGGGGAACCTGAGCCACCGCCACGGGTGTGGTTTCGTTCATCGGGACCGACGCTCCCGGGCTACGTAGACGGCGGCGACGATGATGGCCGCCTGGGCGATCTGTGCGGTGGAGTCGGGCAGGTCGTGCTTGACGAGAGTGGCGCGCAGCAGCTGCATCAGCAGGGCGCCCGCGACGGTGCCGAGCACCCGGACGGAACCGCCGTCGAGGGGGGTGCCGCCGACCACGACCGCCGTGATGGCGGAGAGTTCCATGAGGGTGCCGAGCGAGGAGGGGTCGCTGGCGGTGAGCCTGGCGGTGGCGAGGATGCCGGCCAGGGCGGCCAGTACGCCGCAGAGCACGTACACACCGATGAGCACGCGCCGTACCGGCAGTCCGGCGAGGGCGGCGGCGGAGCGGTTGCCGCCGACGGCGACGATCCGGCGGCCGAAGGTGGTGCGCCGGACGAGGAGGGCGACGGCGGCGGCGAGGATCGCGGCGATCAGCACGACCGTCGGGATGCCGAGGAGGGAGCCGGTGCCGAGGGCGAGCAGGTCCGGGTTGACGATCTGCTTGAGCTGTCCGTCGGCCATGACGAGGGCGAGGCCGCGGCCGCCGACGAAGAGGGCGAGGGTCGCGACGATCGGCTGGAGCCCGACGACCGAGACCAGGGTGCCGTTGACCGCCCCCACGACCGCGCCGGCGAGCAGCGCGACGAGGAGCGCGGGCACCAGCCCGTATCCGAGGTAGAGCGGCAGAAGTGCGGTGGCGAGCGCCATCGTCGAGCCCACGGACAGGTCGATGCCCTCGGTGCCGATGACCAGGGCCATGCCCAGGGCGACGATGACGACGGGGGCGACCTGGACGAGCTGGGTACGCAGATTGTCGGCGGTCATGAAGTGCTCGGTGAACAGGGCGTTGAAGGCGAGCACCGCTGCCACGGCGACGTACACCCCGTACTCCTGGTACCAGGCGGGGTCGCGCAGCCGGGCCAGGGGTCCCGCGGGGGCGGGGAGGGCGGCCTGGGCAGTCATCGGGGGTCCTCCTGGGCGGCCTGGGCGTTTCCGGTGGGGGCGATTCCGGTGGGGGCCTTGCCCGTGGGGGCCGCTCCGGCGGGGGCCGTTCCGGTGGGTGGCGGTGAATGGTCGGCGAGCACTTCGAGCAGATGGCTCTCGGTCACCGCGTCGCCCTCCAGTTCGCCCGCCACCGACCCGCCGCGCAGGACGACGATGCGGTCGGCGCCCTCGATGAGTTCCTCGATGTCGGAGGAGATGAGCAGGACGGCGATGCCCTCGCGGGCGAGGTCGTCGATGAGCCTCTGGACCTCGGCCTTGGCGCCGACGTCGATGCCCCGGGTCGGCTCGTCCAGCAGCAGCACCCTGGGCTCCAGGCAGAGCCAGCGGGCGAGAAGGACCTTCTGCTGGTTGCCTCCGGAGAGTTCGCCGACCGGTTGCTCGGGGCTCGACGCCTTGATCCGCAGCCGTCGCATGAAGATGTCGACGACGCGGTCCTGCTTGCGGCGGGAGACCACACCGAAGCGGGAGAGCCGGTCCATGGCGGCCAGCACGATGTTCTCGCGCACGGAGAGGCCGGGCACGATGCCTTCGGCCTTGCGGTCCTCGGGCAGCAGACTGATCCCGGCGCGGATGGCACCGGCCGAGCCCAGTCTGCGCAACGTCCTTCCGCCGACGGTGATTTCACCGGAATCCAGACTCAGTGCACCGGCCAGGGCCTTTGCCGTCTCGCTGCGGCCGGAGCCCAGGAGGCCCCCCAGGCCGAGGACCTCACCGCCGTACAACGACAGGGATATGTCGTGGAGTTGGTGCCGCCGGTTGAGCCCGTTCGCGCTGAGTACCGCGGTGCGTTCCTGCGTGCGTGCCGCGTCGTTTTCTTCGCCGCGTCCCTCGCCCATCCCTTCGCCGCGTCCCTCGCCGCGTCCTTCGCCGTCGAAGCGGGTGGAGCCGGTGCGACGGACCTCCGACAGGTCGCGGCCGAGCATCATCGAGACGAGCCGCATGCGGTCGAGGCCGGCGAGGTCGCCGGTGTGGATGTGGCGGCCGTCGCGGAGCACGGTGACGCGGTCGCAGATCCGGTAGAGCTCGTCCATGCGGTGGCTCACGTAGAGGACGGCGATGCCCCGGCCGCGCAGGTTTCCGATGACCCGGAAGAGGGTCTCGACCTCGCGCGGCTCCAGCGAGGAGGTGGGTTCGTCCATGACGACGACCTGGGCGTCGACCGAGACGGCGCGGGCCAGGGCGACCATCTGCTGGGTGCCGATGCCGAGTGTGTGCAGGGGCTTTCGGGGGTCGACGCGGATGCCGAAGCCGTCGAGCAGTTCGGTGGCCTCGTGGTGCATCCGGGCGAAGTCGATGAGGCCGATGCGGTTCTTGGGCTCTCGGCCGAGGAAGATGTTGCGCGCCACGCTCATCAGCGGGACGAGGTTCACCTCCTGGTAGATCGTGGAGATTCCGGCCTGCTGGGCCTCGAACGGCCGGGCGAACCGGACGGGTTGTCCACTCAGCCGCAGCTCGCCCGCATCCGGCCGGTGGACACCGGTGAGGACCTTGATCAAGGTGGATTTCCCGGCGCCGTTCTCCCCCACCAGCGCGTGGGTCTCCCCGGCACGCAGGGAGAACGACACGTCGTCGAGGGCCACGACGCCCGGGAAGCGCTTGCTCACCGAGCGGGCTTCGAGGACGGCGGCCGACGCCGGCTGCCGTTCCTGCTCCTCCTCCTGCTCGCGCTCGCGCTCCGGCTGCGGGACTGCTTCCGGTGGTGCCATGAGTGGTCTCGGCCTTCCGCTGTTCCGGGGGTGCGGCGGGAGTGCGGTCAGTACGCCCCGCCGAGCGACGCCCTGGCGTTGGACTCGTCGTACGCCCGGTCGGAGATGATGACGTTCTCCGGGATCTCCTCACCGCCGTAGAACTTCCGGGCGGTCGCGAAGGCGAGCGGTCCGAAGCGCGGGTTCGACTCGATGACGGCGTTGTACTCGCCGTTGACCAGGGCCTGCACGGCGTTCCGGGTGCCGTCCACCGAGACGATCTTGACGTCCTTGCCGGGCTTCTTGCCCGCGGCCTTCAGAGCGGTGACGGCACCGAGCCCCATCTCGTCGTTCTCCGCGTAGACGGCGGTGATGTCGGGCTTGGACTGGATGAGCTGCTCCATGACCTGCTGGCCCTTGTCGCGGGCGAACTCGCCGGTCTGCCGGGCGACGATCCGCAGGCCGGGTGCCTGGGCCTCGACCTGGTCGACAAAGCCCTTGGTGCGGTCGGTGGTGACGTTGTTGCCGGACGCGCCGAGGAGAATGGCGACCTCGCCCTTGCCACCGGTCGCCTTGATCATCGCGTCCGCCGCGCGCTTGCCCTGCTCCACGAAGTCGGATCCGAGGAAGGCCACATAGTCCTTGCAGGCAGTGGAGTTGACCTTGCGGTCGATGGTGAGCACCGGGACCCTCTTGGCCGCTGCCGCCTTGAACGCGGGCTCCAGACCGTCGGAGTTCAGCGGGGCCACGATCAGGAACCGGGCACCCTGGGACAGCATGTCCTGGATGTCGCTGATCTGCTTGGAGAGCTGGGACTGCGCATTGGTGGTGAGCAGCTTCTTCACGCCGATCTTCTTGGCCTCGTCCTTGATGGAACGGGTCTCGGCGATGCGGAACGGGTTGGCTTCCTTCTCCGACTGCGAGAAGCCGACGACGGCGTTCTTCAGATCCAGCTCCGGCGCACCGTACGTCCGGAGCGAGCAGCCCGGACCCGAGCTGCTCTCGGGGGACTTGGCGGCCTGTGCGGCCTGGCTGCTGTCGTCACCCGCGCTGTCCGGGGTCTCCGACTTGGCGCAGCCGGCGGCGGCCAGCATGGCGGTGGAGGCGAGGAGACAGGCGGCGGCGAGGGTACGGGATCGACGCTGGATCATCATGCGCGGGACGCTCCTTGGCGGGAGGACGACACGCTCGTCGGCGGGCCGTCGGGGCATGGCTTGACGATGCATCAGCCGCCGGGCGGCTCGGTTTACAACGTTATATAGGCGGTGTGACGCGAGCGGCAAGACGTCGTCGAGTTGTTTCTGTGCAGGGCCACGATCGCGTCACGAGAAGCTGAACTCCCTTACGGGGAAGGGAAGACGGGCATCCGACCGGGCCACCCCACCGATGTCTCGGCATCCCGCCCCGGGACGATCGAGCACATGAGGGGATGGACCGGGCGTACGCAGGGATGGGCCGGACACACGAGGGAAGGGGCGGGACGCACGCCCCGGTGGGTGGTCGCGCTCGTGATGCTGTACGTCGCGGTCCTGGTCCTCGCGGGTACCGCCTCGCACCTCGCCGGCCTTCTCCGTGGCGGTCTGCGCCCCTACGACTGGGCCCCCGACTGGCTGAACCTGTACTGGCCCTCGCTCACGGTCCTCGACTCGGCGGCGGCCCTGCTCCTGCTGCGCGGGCGGCGGGCCGGCGTGGACCTCATGTGCGCGGTGACGGTGACCGATCTGCCGGCCAACTGGTATGCGGCGTACGGCATCCAGCACGTCGACGTGTCCGCGCGTCCGGGCCTGTGGCGCCTCGCCGCCTTCACCCTCTTCGCCCTCGCGACGGGCCCCTTCGTCCGCGCCCGACTCCGCCCCCGCCATGAGGTGGGGCGCGGCTGCGGCGGACAGTCCCGGCCCGGTGCCCCGTGACGCTTCGCGCCGTGCGGGGCCGGCCGGGCCGGGGCGGCGCGGGTCCTCTAGACCGCGCGGTGGTACTGCTCGGGCGTACGGAGTTCACCGCCCAGCTCGCGGGCCGCCGCCTGAGCCCATGACGGGCTGCGCAGCAGTTCGCGCCCGAGGAGGACGGCGTCGGCCCGCCCCTCGGTGATGATCTTCTCGGCCTGCTGCGGCTCGGTGATCAGGCCGACCGCCGCGACCGGCAGCGTGGTCTCGGCCCTGACCCGCTCGGCGAAGGGAACCTGGTACCCCGGCCCGGTCCCGATGCGGGCGCGTGGGGCGTTTCCGCCGCTGGAGACGTCCAGCAGGTCGACCCCGTGAGCCTGAAGCAGCGTGGCCAGCCGCACGGTCTCGTCGGCGGTCCAGCCCTCTCGGTCGTCCTCCTCGTTCTCGGTGAGCCAGTCCGTCGCGGAGATCCGGAAGAAGACCGGCAGTTCCTCCGGCCAGACCTCGCGTACCGCGTCGACGACCTCCAGGGCGAGTCGGGTGCGGTTCTCGAAGCTGCCGCCGTACTCGTCGGTGCGGCGGTTGCTGTGCGGGGAGAGGAACTCTCCGATGAGGTATCCGTGGGCGCCGTGCACCTCGACGACCTGGAACCCGGCGTCGACGGCGCGGCGCGCGGCCTCGCGGAACCGGTCGACGATCTCCCGGATACCTTCCACGGTCAGCTCGTGCGGCACGGGGTGGCCGTCGTCGAACGGCAGCGGGCTGGGGGCGACGGGTGTCCAGCCGTGCGCCTCCGGTCCGACCGGGGCGCCGCCCAGCCAGGGGGCGGCCGTGGAGGCCTTGCGCCCGGCGTGCGCGAGCTGGATACCGGCCACGGACCCCTGCCCCTTGATGAATGCCGTGATCCGGCGGAAGGCGGCGACCTGGGCGTCGTTCCAGATGCCGAGGTCGCCGGGGCTGATCCGGCCCTCGGGGCTGACGGCCGTCGCCTCGGTGAGGATGAGCCCGGTGCCGCCGATGGCACGCGCCGCAAGATGGGCGAAGTGCCAGTCGGTCGCCACGCCCTGCTCCGGCCCGTCCGGTGCGGCGCAGTACTGGCACATGGGCGCCATCCAGACCCGGTTGGGTATGACGAGCGACCGCAGGGTGTAGGGCTCGAAGAGGGCACTCACGTCGGACTCCGTTTCGACGGGTACGGAAGGATCACTAGTACGATACATCTCGTAGTACGGCACCCGTCAAATTACGATGCCTCTCGTACAACCCGGATCGTGATGTCGGCGTCCGCGTCATAGCCCTGGGTCCAGCTGCGCCCGGCACCCGACTTCCAGGTGACATGGACGGTGGCGCCGTCGACCTTGACGTCGTCCACGGTCATGGCCCGGTCACCGTCCCGTACGTCCCCTCGGCGCAGTTCGCGCGCCTTGACGGTGACGGGTTCCGCCGTCCGCGCGCTGTCGGCCTCGTCCGCCGCGAGGGCGAGCGCCGCCGCCAGCTCCCGGGCGCGGGCGGGGGCGCAGATCAGCGACAGCTCGCCCGAGGGCGCCTCGGCCCTGATCCCGACCCGCGCTCCGACGGGGTTCACCTCCAGCACCGCCGCACGCCCCTCGGCGTCCTCGATCCCGCTCGTCATCGCTCCACGCTCCCTTTCACCGGGCCGGCCGTTTCCTTCGCCCGGCCGATTCTCCCCTTCGGCCGTCCGGCGCGGTCCTGCCGCCGGCCCGATACGGCCCGAGGCCCTCCGGGCGGGCGGCACCGGCGGCGTCAGGCGTCCTGCGGCTCGGCCACGACGATGTAGAACGTCACAGCAGCCAGGAAGGGGCCGTCGGTGAGGTGGTCCAGCCAGCGTCGCGCCGCTTCCCCGGTGACACAACCGGCGTCCACGGCACGGCGCATGGTGCGCTCCAGGCCGAGGATCCGGTCGGCGGCCCGGGCGTCCCGGAAGACGGGGGTGAGCGGAATGACCCCCGGCACCGCGAAGCCGGCATCCGTCGCCAACCGGGCGAGCTGGCTGCCGACCCGGGCGTTGCGGACGGCTTCGTCCGTGACGTACCGGGTGTAGGCACGCGACAGACCACTGTCCGGATGATCGACCGTGAGGGTCCCCCAGTCCGGCTCGGCCATCACGAGCCGCCCGCCCGGCCGCAGCACACGCCGGACCTCGCGAAGCGCCCGGACCGGATCGGCGACGTGCTGGAGAACCCGGTCGGTGCGGGCCCGGTCGACGCTGCGGTCCGGCAGCGGCAGCTCGTGGATGTCACCGACCCGGACGGTCACGTTGCTCCGCCCGGCGGTGCGGTCCCCGGCGACGTCGACCGCGGCCGGGTCATGGTCGACGCCGATCACCTCGCCGGTCGCGGTGACGGCCTCGGCGAGTGTGCCGAGGTCGGTGCCGGGGCCGCAGCCGAGGTCGGCCACCGTCTCGCCCGGACGGACGGCGAGCTCGTCGAGCATCTGCTTTTTATACGAACGGCCGAGGTCGGTCGCGGCGACCCGGTCGAGGTAGCCGAACGCGTCGGGAGTGGAGGTCTCGAACATTGATGAGGTCATGGCCGCCAGTCAAGCAAATCCGCCGAACGGAGAGGCCCCCTCGGGCGGTTCTCGAATCCCGCCGGCATCGTCGCTCGGCGCGTAACGGGATACGACTATCACGTTGCGGGCCGCCCGGGGCCTGCGTACCGTCACCGGCCATGACCACCCCCGCTCTGCACACCGCACGTCTGCGCCTGGCGCCCTACACGCCGGACGACGAGGAGGACTTCGTCGCGCTCTTCCAGGACACCCTGGTCTCCCGCTGGATGGGGGAAGGACCGCAGAGCGAGGCCGAGGACCGCGCCCTGTTCGGACGGATCTTCAGCAAGGTGTACGCACAGGACCTGTTCGACGTCTGGGCGGTCCGGCACGAGGGCCGGTTCGTCGGCCACGCGGAGATCAAACCGTCCACGGACGTGGGCGGCCACGAGATCGTCTACGCCCTGGCCGCCGGAGCGTGGGGGCAGGGGTTCGGCACCGAGATCGCGCAGGCGCTGACCGGGTACGGATTCGACACCCTCGGGCTCGCCGAGGTGCACGCCACGGTGGCCGCCGACAACGCCGCGTCGCTGGCGCTGCTGGGCCGGATCGGTTTCCGGCATGTCCGGGACAGGGTCGAGGACGACGGCAGCACGACCCGGGTCCTGACCCGATCCACCGCGCCCGCCGCCGGGTCCGGTCAGCCCCGGTAGACGTCCAGGCGGCCGCACATGCCGAACCTTCCGTGCGCGGAGGGCTGTTCGGCGTGCACGCAGGCGTCGGCCAGGTAGTCGCCGTCACCGCGTGCCACGGCGTCGAGCTGGGCGCCGGTCACCTCGGAGGCGGCGGCGGCCCCCCGCTCCCAACGCCCGCGCCAGTCCTCGGCCTTCAGGCGTACGAGCGCGGCGGCGGCCCGGTGGAATGCGGCGAGCGGCCCGGGGTCGCCCGCCTCGGTGGCCCGGCGCAGGGCGAGAAAGCCCTCGATGGCGAGATCGCGGCGGGCGCGGGCGGCCCGCTCCTGGTCCGCTTCCGAGCCGTCCACGGGCAGCGCGACCGACGCCCGGTAGACCTCGGGGTCCGCCAGGCGGTCCGGCGGCAGGGTGAGCACGGCGTCGCCCGCCTCCGGCAGCCCGCTGTTCTCCATGAGGACGACGATGCGCAGCCCGTCCTCGTTGACGAGCCGGTGGATGGTGCCCGGTGTGAACCACACCAGCGCGCCCGGCGCCAATGGCGTCTGCCGGAATCCCGAGGCGGTGAGGGTCTGCACCGAGCCCGTGCCGCCGACCACCACGTACCCCTCGGAGCAGGTGAGATGGAGATGGGGCGTCCCGCCGCGCAGGCCGTCCGCGGTGGGCCAGTCGTAGACCCGCAGGTGGGACACGGCTACGGCGCCGGGCAGCCCTTCGAAGGTCGGCACAGCTGCTCCTCGGTCTCTCCGCGACGAGGCGGAATCGGGGGTTCGAGCGGAATTCACATACGCCTTGGCAAGCGCTTTCCACGTCTGCTGAACCGTACCCGCGCAGGACGCGGATGCACCAGAGCACGGGTGTCGGGTGCCGCCCTGCGGGCCACTGTCAGTGGTCGGGTGCAGACTGGCCGATATCCGACACAACGGCGTTTCGGGAGGTTCGGCCATGACCGACGTACTGCTCACCGTGGGCACCCGCAAGGGACTCTTCATCGGCCGCAGGCGCGGCGGCACGTGGGAGTTCGACGGCCCGCATTTCAATGCCCAGGCGGTCTTTTCGATCGCCATCGACACCCGCGGGCAGGTTCCACGGCTCCTGGCCGGCGGCGACAGCGCGCACTGGGGCCCCTCGGTCTTCCACTCGGACGACCTGGGCAGCACCTGGGTCGAGCCACGACAACCAGCGGTGAAATTCCCCCCATTCACCGAGGCATCGCTGGAGCGGGTCTGGCAGCTGCATCCGGCGGGCCCCGAGGCGCCCGACGTCGTGTACGCGGGGACCGAGCCCGCCGCGCTGTTCCGCTCCGCGGACCGCGGGGAGTCGTTCGAGCTGGTCCGCCCGCTGTGGGAGCATCCGACGCGTTCGAAATGGGTGCCCGGCGGGGGCGGTGAGGGGCTGCACACCATCCTGACGGACCCGAGGGACGCCCATGCCGTGACCGTCGCGGTCTCCACGGCCGGGGTGTTCCGCACCAAGGACGGCGGTGCGAGCTGGGCCCCGGCGAACAAGGGCGTGTCCGCGGTCTTCCTCCCCGACCCGGATCCCGAGTTCGGGCAGTGCGTCCACAAGGTGGCGAGGGACGCGGTCGATCCCGACCGGCTCTATCTCCAGAACCACTGGGGAGTGTTCCGGAGCGACGACTCCGGGGACAGCTGGACCGACATCGGCCGGGGCCTGCCGTCGGACTTCGGTTTCGCCGCGGCCGCGCACCCGCACCGTGCGGACACGGTATACATCTTCCCGATCAACGCCGACGCCGACCGGGTGCCCGCCGAGCACCGCTGCCGGGTGTTCCGTACCGGCGACGCGGGCCGCACCTGGGAGCCGCTGTCGACGGGGCTGCCCGAGGAGACGCACTACGGCACGGTGCTGCGTGACGCGCTCTGTACGGACGACGCCGACCCGGCAGGGGTCTATTTCGGCAACCGCAACGGCGAGCTGTACGCGAGTGCGGACGACGGTGACAGCTGGCAGCAGCTCGCCTCGCATCTGCCGGACGTCCTGTGCGTACGGGCGGCGGTGATCGACGCCTGACCACGGCGGCGGGGGCACCCGGTCGTCCGCGCCCCGGCCTTCCGCGCACCGGCGCCCGACCGCCCGGTGCCCCGGCCGGCCCTGTGCCGCCATCCCCCTGGTTCCTACCGGTCATCGGTCCAACTCGATTCCCCGGGGCAGCAGTTCCGCGCCATGTGACGCGGTCCGAGGCAACCCCCGGGCTTCGCACTCCGTCCTCCGGGAGCGGGGGCCCCAGGGATCTCTGGGGAGTTCGAGAAGGCCGATGACCAGGAGGACCACCTTGATCCGTGTCTCGCGCACGGTTACCGCCGCGCTGGCGGTACTCACCTTGACCGTGGGATGGCCGGAACTGGCGCGCGCGTCGCCGCAACCGGCACCCCCGCAGCTATCCGCCGAATCCATATCCTCCATATCGCGGGGCGAGCCGGACGGCCGGCTCCCCGCGGGCTGGCGGGTCACCGGGACGGGAGCCGGGCAGGAGCTCGTCTGGACCTCGCCCGACCCGGTGCCCATGGGCGATGCCCGAGTCGAGTTCTACGCCGGGGACCGGCTCCTGGGCCGGCCGGTCGCCGCGCAGGACCGGCATACGTTCCGGATGAAGCTCGACGGCGTACGCCTCGGGCCCGTGACCGGCCTCAAGGCGCTGGCGGGCGGCCGGCGTCTCGACGCGTCCGGAGCCCGGCGGGCCCCGGACGCCCGGCGCACCGCCGAGGCCGCGGAGTCGGCGGCTCCCCTGCCCACGAACCCGGTCGACCCCGGTGTGCCGGGCAAGTACCGGACCGTCAGCGGCGAGTACGCCCTGAAGTCGGTGCGGTTGCCCGGGTTCGGCGCCCCGGTGGAGATGCGGGCCGCGGTGGTGTCGCCGGTCGGCGCACCGGGACGGCGGCCGCTCGCGCTGTTCCTGCACGGCCGTCACTACACGTGTTTCAACGCCAAGGGCGATCAGGGCATGTCCTGGCCCTGCGAGGCGGGCACCCGGCCGGTGCCGAGCCATCGGGGCTATCTGCGTGACCAGAAACTCCTGGCTTCCCAGGGGTATGTCACGGTGTCCATCTCGGCCAACGGGATCAACGGGCAGGACGATGCCGCCGACGACGGCGGCGCCCAGGCGCGCTCGTCCCTGGTGCGGCTGCACCTCGCCCGCTGGGCGGACTGGGCCACCCACCGGTCCGCGGCGCCCGCGGCCGTGCGTGCCGCACCGCCGGCCGACATGTCCCGAGTGCTGCTCGTCGGCCACTCCCGGGGCGGCGAGGGCGTCAACCGGGCCGCGCTCGACAGCCTCTCCCGGCCGCCCGCGGACCAGGACGGCTACCGGGGCCCGGTGCGCTGGCACATTCGTGGCACCGTCCTGATCGGCCCGACCGTCTTCGGCCAGAACCCGGTTCCCGACGTGCCGTCCATGACCGTCCTGCCGGGCTGCGACGGTGATGTGTCCGACCTCCAGGGCCAGATCTACGTCGACGGCACCCGAGGTGTCAGCCGTGGCGCCGCACTGCACAGCGCGGTCTACGTGGTCGGCGCCAACCACAACTTCTTCAACAGCGAATGGACGCCGGGGCAGGCACAGGCGCCCGCCGACGACGACTTCTGGGACGACGACACCCCGGACCCGGTGTGCTCGCCGGGCAAGAAGGCCCGCCTCACCGCCACTTCGCAGCAGCGGGCCGGGGCCACGTACATCGCCGCCGCCGCCCGGCTGTTCGTCGCGGGTGACGACCGCGTACGCCCGCTGCTGGACGGTTCGGACCGGCGCGCGCCCTCGGCCGGTCCGGTCCGTGTGCTGACCCACGCGGTCGGCGGGAGGCGTACGCCCGCGTTCCTGCCGGACGCCTCGACGGGCGTGACGGGCGGCCGGGTGTGCACGCAGGTGGACCCCGACCCGGGCCGCTCCTGTCTGCCGCCCGAGGGGGACGCCGTCTCCCCGCACTTCGCCATGTGGGAGACCGCGCGGGAGCCCGGCCGTCACGCGGTCGCGATGCGCTGGTCGAAGCCGGGCGGAGCGGTCAGGATCCGTCCCGCACGTCCGGTGTCCGTGGCGGGTGCCGATTCGCTGGCGCTCCGGGTGATCGTGCCGCCCAACACCACCGGCACCCGGCTGGACGTCGCGCTCACCGATGCCTCGGGCCGACGGGCCACGCTGGGCGGCGCCCGGATCGACGGTCTGCCGGGCAGCGACCGGACCGCCTCCTACTGGGGACGCGAGATCCGCGTGCCGCTCTCCGCCGCCGTGCGGAGCAAGGTGGACCTGAAGCATGTGAAGAGCCTGGAGCTGACCCCGCGGAGCGGTTCGGGGCAGGCCTGGCTGGTCGACGCCTGGGGCTGGCGGCCCGGAACACCCGCTGTTCGGGCGGCCTCGCTGCCGCGCGTGGACATCGGCCAGGTGAAGGTCCAGGAAGGCGATTCGGGGGTCCGGACCTACCGCGTTCCGGTGCGGGTCTCCGGGCACGGCAGCGGTCGGGTCCGGCTGTTCGTCTCCGACCCGGACAAGGACGGGCCCCGCTACCGGACGGTGACGGTGCGTCCGGGCAGCCATGACATCGATGTGCCGGTCGAGGTGCGGGGCAACACCCGCTTCGGCTACGACATCACGCACAGCGTGTTCGTCAAGGCGGTCCGCGGCGCGGTCGTCGGCTCCCACCTGGGCGGTCTGACCGTACAGAACGACGATCCGATGCCCACGGTCGAGGTGACGCCGGTCGCGGACCGTGTCACCGAGGGGCAGAGCCTGCGTTGGAGGATTTCGCTCTCGGCGGTCGCCGATGTCGACATCGACTCCGCCGGTTTCGAGATCCAGCCGGTCGGCGCAGGGCCAGAGCTGTCCACCCTGGACGTCGACGGAACATGGCTGAGGGAGACGTTCGACGAGTCGCCCGACCCGGCCCGGCCGCTGTCCAAGGTGTCCGAGCCGTCGTTCCTGCCGGCCTTCGTGCCCGCCGGGAAGCTGAGTACCGAGGTGGCCGTGCCCACGGTCCGAGACGGGCTGAAGGAGCCCGAGGAATCACTGCGGATGCAGCTGATGACCTACGACGATTCCTGGGAGCCGCAGGAGGGACCGGTGTTCACCGGCACGGTGCGCGACGCACCGTGAACCGGACGCCCGACGCATGACCCGGGCCTGGCCGGCGGTTCATCGCCGGACGGGCCCCGGCGGGACGAGGCACCGGCTCCGTGAAGGGGCCGGTGCCCTCGCGGGGGCCGGCGAAGCGTGTGCCCGGTCCGCGTCCTGCCTGCTAGGGCAGCTGCCAGTCGACCGGCTGGGCCCCCTGGCGCAGCAGGAGTTCGTTGGTCCGGCTGAACGGGCGCGAACCGAAGAAGCCGCGGTCCGCCGACATGGGCGAGGGGTGCGCGGACTCGATCGCCGGGTAGTTGTCGAGGAACGGCCGGAGGTTACGGGCGTCGCGCCCCCACAGCACGGACACCAGCGGCTTGCCGCGTGCGGCCAGGGCCCGGATGGCCTGTTCGGTCACTTCCTCCCAGCCCTTGCCGCGGTGCGCGCCCGGCTTGCGGGGCGCCGTGGTGAGTGCCCTGTTCAGCAGCAGTACGCCCTGTCGCGTCCAGGGCGTCAGGTCGCCGTTCGAGGGACGCGCAAGCCCCAGGTCCGTGTGGAGTTCCCGGAAGATGTTCTCCAGGCTGCCGGGCACCTGGGGAACCTCGGGGGCCACGGAGAAGCTCAGCCCCATCGCCATTCCGGGTGTCGGGTAGGGGTCCTGACCGACGATCAGGACGCGTACGTCGTCGAAGGGCTGCTGGAACGCGCGCAGGACATTCGCTCCGGCCGGCAGATAGGTGCGTCCTGCCGCCACCTCCGCGCGCAGGAAATCGCCCATCGCGGCGATGCGTCCGGCCACAGGTGCGAGTGCCTCGGCCCAGCCGGGCTCGACTACTTCATTCAACGGTCGTGGTGCCACAGAACGTCACTCTACCGGCGTAAACGGTCCGCCCCCGGCCCCGTACCCGGTCCGGGCCGCCGAACTCCCACTCCCCCGGCCCGTTCTCGCGGTACGGGGGATAGGCTGCCGCCGTCATTCGTCTTCCTCCCTGGAGTCGGCCCATGAGTTCACCGCGGCGATCGCCGGAAAGCACCGGCGCCGGTGCGCGTCCGGGCGGGGCGCCGGCCGCATCGGGGCCGTACGTGCTCGGCGTGGACTCGGGCGGTTCGGGGCTGCGCGTGGCACTGGGCGCCGTCGGCCTATCCGCCCCCTTGGCGATGGTGGCCTGCGCCGCTCCGGTGCGTACCGGACCGGCCGGAATCGACGCGGGTCATCTGCTGGAGCAACTGCTGCCCGCCGCCCGCCGGCTGCTGGATCAGTGCGGCGGCGAGGACGGCGCCGGAATCGAAGCCGTGGCGGTCGGCGCCGCCGGCATGGCGACGCTCGGCGATCGGCTGCGCGCGGAGCTGCCGTCGGCCCTGGCGAAGGCGCTCGGGGTACGGCGGCTGGCGCTTGCCGCCGATGCGGTCACCGCGTACGCGGGGGCGGTCGGTCAGCGTCCGGGGGCGGTCGTCGCGGCCGGCACGGGCATGATCGCGCTGGGTACGGACCTGACGAGCTGGCGCCGGGCCGACGGCTGGGGACATCTGCTGGGCGACAGCGGCGGCGGGGCCTGGATCGGCCGGGCCGGGCTCGATGCGGCCATGCGCGCCCATGACGGGCGCCGCGGCGGCTCCGCGGCTCTGCTGTCGAGGCTGGAGGCGGTGTTCGGACCGGCGCCGGAGCTGCCCGGACTGCTCTATCCGCGTACCGACCGGCCTGCCGTGCTGGCCTCGTTCGCGCCCGAGGTCGCCGCGTGCGCCGGGCACGATCCGGTCGCCGCGGGCATTCTGCGCGAGGCCGCGGCACATGTCGCGGAGGCCGCCGCGGCGGTGTGCCCGGCGGCGGGGGCCGACGGCGAGCCGTGCGAAGTGGCGCTGACGGGCGGCTTGTTCCGGATGGGCGATCCGCTGCTCGTACCCCTGCGCGAGGAGCTGGCCCGACAGCTTCCGCAGGCACGGGCGGTCCCCGGTTCGGGTGATCCATTGACCGGTGCGCTGTCCATCGCGCAAGCGCTGGCGACCGGGGATCTGCGGCTGCCCCGTCACCCGACGCTGCTCCGGGTGCCTGGTGAGGGGCCTGAGCGGCAGCCGGAATAGGGGACGACAGAGCAGGACAGTCGACCAGTAAGCCACTCATCGGATAAAAGTGGACAGATAACGCCTGTCCGGACCCTCCCCGAACAGGGCCGCACCCAAAACCAGTAGCATGCGGCGCCATGAGCACCCCCACTGGGCCCGCTTCCGGCCTGCCTGTACGAATGCCGCGACCTCGCCAGTCCGGACGGCACCGCCGCCCGGAGCCCGTGGTCGCACCCGAGGGCGCTGCCGCGCTCGTTCTCGCCGTTCCCGGTACCCCCTCCTCGGCCACGCGCAGTCTGGCCGAAGAGGTGATCAGCATCGCCCGGTCCGAGCTGCCCGGCCTCAACGCCCGGATCGGCTACCTCGACGGCGACGATGCCGAGTACCCGACACTCTCCGCCATACTGACCCACTGCGCCGCCGAGCGCGTCGCGCGCTACGAGCAGGCGCGGGCCGCGGGCCGTGAGGTCGCCGAGCCCGAGGGGCCGTCCGCCGTCGTGGTGCCGCTGCTCGCGGGGCCGGACAGCGCCCTGATCCGGCGGATACGACAGGCCGTGATGGACAGCGGCACGCAGGTAGAGCTGACCGATGTGCTCGGCCCGCACCCGCTGCTCGCCGAGGCGCTGCACGTGCGGCTCTCCGAGGCCGGTCTGGCCCGCGCCGACCGCGCCAGGCTCTTCACGGTGGCCACGGCCGCCGACGGCATCGTGCTGGCCACGGTGGGTGGCGACGAGGCCGTGCAGGCCGCCGGGATCACCGGCATGCTGCTGGCCGCCCGGCTCGCGGTTCCGGTGATGGCCGCGGCGCTCGACGTCGAGGGCTCGGTCGCGTCGGTCGCCGAGCAGCTCACGGGCTCCGGCTCGGTGCAGCTCGCGGTGGCCCCGTACCTGGTGGGCCCGGAGGTGGCCGAGGGGCTGCTGGACGCCGCCGCGAAGGAGGCCGGTTGCGCGACGGCCGAGCCGCTCGGCGCCTACCCGGCGATCGGCAAGCTCGTGCTGTCGATGTACATGACGACGCTCGGCATCACGCCCGTCGCGCCGCAGGGCGCCCAGGCGCACTGACCCCGCCGCGAATCGCCGTACGGGCCCGGAGAACCGGGCCCGTACGGCGATCGTGCCGGGTACGGTGCGGAATCAGCCGAAGATCACGCAGGACACGGCGGGGGCGGCCAGCGATCCCGCGCGGCGCGGGATGCCGGTCTCCGGGTCGATGTCGAACCAGCTGACGTCGCCGGACCGCTCATTGGCCGCGTACAGCCGGCGGCCGGCGGGGTCGAGCGCCAGGTCGCGGGGCCAGTGCCCGCCGCAGTCCACGGTCGTGACCAGGGTCGCCTGCTCGCCGGCCGCGTCGAGCGCCAGGACCGAGATGCTGTCGTGCCCCCGGTTGGCGGTCCAGAGGAACCGCCCGTCGTGCGAGACGACCACCTCGGAGGGGTACGTCGCCGGCTCGTCGCCCTCCGTCGGCGGCGCGGGCAGCACGGAGGTCTCCCCCACCGGCTCCAGGACGCCCGCGGCGGCGTTCCACCGGCACGTGGTGACGGTCGGTTCGAGTTCGTTCAGGACGTAGGCGTGGCCGCCGGCGGGGTGGAAGGCCAGGTGGCGCGGGCCGGTGCCCGGGCGCAGGGCCGTCTCGCCGTGCGGCCGCAGCGCCCCGGTCGCCGTGTCGAGCGCGCAGATCCGTACGGAGTCGGTCCCGAGGTCCACGCCGAGCACCCAGTTCCCCGACGGGTCCGGCAGCACCTGGTGGGCGTGCGGGCCCCGCTGCCGGTCGGCGTCGGGGCCGCTGCCCTCGTGCTGGGACACGGAGGCGACCGGGCCGAGGGAACCGTCCGCGAGCACGGGCAGGACGCTCACGCTGCCGGAGTTGTAGTTGGCGGTGAGCAGATGGCCGCCCGCGAGCGCGAGATGGGTCGGGCCGTCGCCGTCCACCAGCCGGATACCGCCGAGCGGCTGCGGTACGTCGCCGCTGACGTCCAGGGCGGCTGCCGCACCGGGCTCGGTCTCACTGACCGCGTAGAGCGCGCCGCCGCCCGGCCCCGGACCGTGGCCCAGGGCGAGGAATGAAGGATCGGGGACCGTGTCCGTGGTGCCGAGGACGGTCAGCGCCCCGGTCTCCCGGTCCACGGCGGCGACGGTGATTCCCCGTCCGCCCGCCGAGGTGAACGACCCGATGAATGCCCGTACCGCGCCGTCGTCGCTGCCCGTCGCACTGTCCGTCACCGCAATGCCCCTCTCGGCCGACCGATCACGACGGCCCGTGCCGTCGTGATCTTCCGGGGCGACGGTAGCAGTCGGCTATCAGGTCCAGACCAGTGCCTCGGCTGCCGGGGCCGCGCGGGGAACACGTCCGAGGGCGTTTCACACCGGTCAGCGGCGCCCGCGGGTGGCTGTGCGGTGAGGCCGGCGAGCGCCCGTTTCGGGCCGTGCGGACGCGACGGCTCAGGTGCCGGCCGGAAGGTGGCCGGACCTCCGGAGGGGAACGGCAAGTTCGAGCAGGGCCCGTTCCAGCGCATGGAGGTGGGCGAGGTGGGCGTGCACCGGTTCGGCGCCCGCGGGCTCCGGGGCCGTCGCGCGGTCGAGTCGCAGGTCCCGCCCGACGGTCGGCGCGTCGGTGAGGGCCTCGACGGCAGCCTCCACACGCCAGCAGGCCGCGGCGAGCCGGACATCGTGCGAGGCCTCCGGATCGGCGGCGACGGAGGCCAGGCCGCGCACCTCGCGTGCGCAGTCGTCGAGCAGTGCGAGCACCTGCCGCGCCCGTCGCTTGCGGGCCTTCATCGGGTTGAGCGGATGCACCAGCGGCGCGAGCGACAAGCGCACCCGGCCGAGGATCGCCTCCAGTTCGGCGACGTGCCTGGGCGGGTCGGCGGCCTCGCTCCCGGCGAGCCGGGCGGCGGCCTCGGCCGTGCAGGTGTGTACGCACCGCAGCGCCCGCTCCACCCACGCCTCGGTCACCGCATGTGTGGTCACCGGCAGCACGAACAGCACCGCCAGTACGGCACCGAGCGCCCCGGCCGCCGTCTCGGTCACCCGCAGCACGAGCAGATCCGTGTCGAGCACGCCGAGCAGCCCGTACAGCATGCTCGCCATCACGGTCACGGCCAGCATCATCCAGGTATAGGAGACAGCGGCGGTATAGAAGATTCCGAACACCCCCATCGCCACCACCACGGCGGCCACGACCGGCTCGTGGTGCAGCGGCACGGCCACGGCGAAGCCCAGCCCGATCCCGAGCACCGTTCCCAAGAAGCGTCTGAACCCGCGCACGACGGCCTCGCCCCGCGAGGTCGTGGCCACGAACACCCACCAGGTGGCGCCGACCGCCCAGTACCAGCGCTGGTCGGAGAGCAGTTGCCCCACCGCGAGCGCGAAGCCCGCCCCCAGTGCCGCCTGCACGGCCTGCCGTGTGGTGATCCGGCCGAGCCCGCTCGCCCCCGAGGGCAGGGCGACTGCCACGGGTACCGCGAGCCTCCGCTCGTAGCACCACACCCCGAACCGCACCACCGACGACGCGACGAGCGACAGCAGCACGGCCGCGTACAGCTCGGGCAGTTGGCCGGGCACGGTGTGCAGGAACTGGGCGGAGAAATAGGCCATGAAGCCGAACACGCCCAGCGAGTGCCCGCGAGGTCCCCACCGCCGCGCGTACACCCCCGCCCCCACGACGGCGAGGAACGCCAGGTCGCGTGCGACGGGCACATCGTGCAGCACGGCGGCGAGCGTGAGCACCGGGAGACCGACGACGGGGAGAAACGCGGTCGTGACCGCCTGCCCACGCACCGTCGGGTCGGTCACCGTGAACAGTGCGAGCAGCGCGGCCAGGCCACCGGTGATGGCCGCCACCAGCGAGTGCCCGGACGCCCCGCACAACGCGACGGCGAGCCCGATGCCGAGCACGGCCCGGGACGCGAACCGCAGCCGCATCCGCCCCGGATCGTGTGCGACGAACGCCCTCTTCAGCAAGTTGTCCTGCCCCTTTCACACATGGACCAGCGCATTTCACACCTGGACCAGCGCGGACACGAGAAAGGCGCCGCAGAGATCCCGGGGGAACCCGCAGCGCCATTGACAGCCCCATCTCAGCATCTGGGGGGCTAGTGGTTCAAATGAAGCCCGCCCCTCTGGGCCAATGGCCCACAATGGCTTGACCTCGCCCGGCCGCATCCGAGCCAACGGACCACCTTCACGTGACACCGGCGCGCACGGCAGGCCCCCTGGCCCTCCACCCGCTCACTGCGACTTCCGCTGCCGGACCCCGGGCGGAACCCGTCCGCAGTGCCGGTCGTCGTCGTGGACGTCGGTGTCCGGGGCCGGCCGAGGCCGTCGCCGCATGGGCCGGGACCTGCCGGAATACGCGGTCTGACAGTATGGGCTCCGCAAACTCAGGCGACGCGCGTCAGGAAACCGGTGTGAATCCGGTACGGTCCCGCCACTGTGACCGGGCTGAACAGCAGCCCGGAAGCCAGATACTGGCCGCGCCGCCTTCTCGTACTACCCAGGGGACGAGGACATCCCCGGGAAAGGCTCGGCCATGCCCCGAATCCGCCGTGTACCGCTCGCGCTCATACCACTGCTCCTGCTGCCGCTCACCGGCTGCGGCTCCGGCACGGACGGCGAGAACAAGGCAATGGCCGCACCGGCCGCCGACGGTTTTCCCTACACGGTCACCAACTGCGGTACGAGGACGACCTTCGACGCCCCGCCGGAGCGGGTCGTCACCATGAACCAGCACGTCACCGAGATCATGCTGGCCCTCGGGCTCCAGGACCGGCTGGCCGGTACCGCCTACCTGGACGACAGCGTCCTGCCGGAGTACCGGTCCGCGTACGCCGGGACCAAGGTGCTCGCGAAGGAGTACCCCTCCAAGGAGGTGCTGCTCGGCGCCGGCCCCGACTTCGTCTACGGCGGGTACAGCAGCGCCTTCGACGAGGCCAGGGGCCAGGACCGGGCAGGGCTCCAGAAGGACGGCATCAACACCCGGCTGAACATCGAGAACTGCACCAGGGGCAAGGTCGGTATCGATCAGCTCGCCACCGAGATCACCCAGGTCGCCAGGACCTTCGGCGTGCCGGAGCGCGGCAGGAAGCTGATCGCCGAGGAGCGGCGGAAGATCACGGCGGTCGAGGAGAAGCTCAAGGGCGCCTCACGTCCCTCGGTGTTCGTGTACGACTCCGGCGACAGCTCCGCGTTCACCGCGGGCGGCAAAGGCATCGGCAACGAGATCGTCCGGCTCGCCGGGGGCAGGAACGTCTTCACGGACCTCGACGCCACCTTCGGCGACGTGGCCTGGGAGCAGGTCATCAAGCGCAAGCCCGAGGTGGTCGTGATCTACGACTACGGAGGCACCACGGTGGCGGCCAAGAAGAAGCGGCTGCTGAACGATCCGGCGCTCGCGGACGTGCCGGCGATCAGGAACAAGAAGTTCGCGGTGCTCCCGCTGTCCTCGGCCGTGCTCGGTGTCCGGGTCGCCGACGCCGTACAGGACCTGGCCGGGCAGCTGCACCCCGGCACCCCGTGAGCGCGGAGTCCGCCCGCTCCGGCCCGAAGTCCGTCCTGCGCTCGACCCCCGTCGTGATCGGCGTCCTCACGGTGCTGCTGCTCATGGCGGCGGTGGCCGGTCTGGTGCTGGGCCCGGTACGGATTCCGCCGGGCGAGGTGCTGAGTACGGTCCTGGGCGGTGAACGCACCGGTGCGTACCCGACGATCGTGTGGGAGGTACGACTGCCCAGGGTGCTGCTCGGAGCCGTCGTCGGCGCCGGGCTGGCCCTGTCGGGCACGGTGCTCCAGGCGCTGGTGCGCAATCCGTTGGCCGATCCGTTTCTGCTGGGCGCCTCGTCCGGGGCGTCGGCGGGCGCCGCCGCGGTCGTCGTGCTGGGAGTCGGAGCCGGGGTGGCCACCGACGTCGCGCTGCCCGTTGCCGCGTTCGCCGGGTCCATGGCCGCGCTGGTCGCCGTCTACGCGATGGCCCGGCGGGGCGGCACCATGACAACGGGCCGGCTGATTCTGGCCGGGGTGGCGATCCAGTACGTACTGTCCGCGGTCACCAGCCTGATCCTGGTGCTGTCCTCCCGGGCCGAGCATGTGCGGGCGATCCTGTTCTGGACCCTGGGCGGGCTGGGCGGTGCCCGGTGGGACCAACTTGCCCTGCCCGCCGCGGTATTGGGCATCGGTGCCGTCCTCCTGATCAGCCTGGCCCGGCCGCTGGATCTGCTGCTGACCGGGGAGGAAGGGGCCCGCAGCCTCGGCCTGGACCCCGGACGTTTCCGGGGCGGGGTCTTCGTGCTGGTGTCACTGATCATCGGCGTGCTGGTTGCCTACAGCGGGGCGATCGGCTTCGTCGGCCTGATGATTCCGCACGCCGCCCGGCTGATCGTCGGCGCGTCCCACCGCAGACTGCTGCCGGTGACCGCGCTCGGCGGGGCCGTCTTCCTGCTGCTGGCCGATCTGCTGGCGCGGACCGTGGCAGCCCCGGCAGAGATTCCCGCCGGGGTGGTCACCGCCCTGGTGGGCGGCCCGTTCTTCCTCTGGCTGCTGCGCCGCTCCACCCGTACCGAAGGGATCACCGGATGAGCCGGGCACCGTCCCCGACGGCGCTCGCCGCCGACGGGATCAGCTACGAGGTGGCCGGCCGCACGCTGCTCGACGCGGTCACGCTGGACGCCGCCCCCGGCGAGACGGTGGGGCTGGTCGGACCGAACGGCAGCGGCAAGACCACCTTCCTGCGCTGTGTGTACGGCGCGCTGCACCCCGCGTCGGGCCGGGTTCTGCTGGACGGGGCGGACGCCGCGACCCTCGGGGTGAAGGAACGGGCGCGCCGCGTCGCCGTCGTACCGCAGGACAGCCCCGGCACCTTCGGTCTGACCGTACGTCAGATCGTGGCGATGGGCCGAAGCCCGCACAAACGGTTCTGGGAGCAGGACTACGCCGACGACGCCCGCCGCATCGACCAGGCGCTCCGGCGCGTCGGCGCGGCGCCCCTGGCCGGCCGGCGGTTCGAGGAACTGTCCGGCGGGGAGCGGCAACGGGCCCTGATCGCCCGCGCCCTGGTCCAGGAGCCGGGGCTGCTGGCGCTCGACGAACCCACCAACCATCTGGACATCCGCTACCAGTTGGAGATCCTCGGCCTGGTGAGAACGCTGGGCACCACCAATCTGCTGGTGCTGCACGACCTCAACCTGGCCGCTTCCTACTGCGACCGGCTGTTCGTCCTCAGCGCCGGACGGCTGGTGGCCTCCGGCTCCCCGCACGCGGTGCTGACGGAAGAGCTGCTGGCCGAGGTCTACGGGATACGGTCCCGGATCGGCGTCCACCCGGTCACCGGCTCCCCGAACGTCGTCTACCTCCCGCTGTCATGAGCGACGACGTTTCCCCCGCATGGGCGCCGTTGCGGCACGGGCCACGCTGGCAGGTCACCGTGGGCGAACCGTCGGCGAGCGAGGCGGGGCAGTGGCTGGCAGCCGACCGGCTGGCCGATCCGGCGGGCGCGGAGCTGTCCGTGCTGCTGGAGCGCGAGCGCACCGGCAGCGGCCACCGCACCGGTCATGCGGCCGCGCTGACCCTGATGGCGGTGTACGCGGGCTGGGTCACGGCCGCCGCAGTGCTCCACTGGGCGCTGTACGACGAGGTCCCGGACATGAGGTCCGGCAATGTCCTGGTGCGCCCCGCCGCGCACGGGATCGGCGGGGTCAGGGTGCGCCGGGCCCGGTTGCTGGTGCCCCGGGCCGGGGAGGACTCCGTACGGCTGCTGCACCGCATCGTGCTCGACGGACATCTGCTGCCCCTCGCCGATGCGCTGCAATGCCGTACCCGTGCCGGGGCCAGGCAGTTGAGCGGCGGTATCGCCCATGGCTGCGCCACGGCGCTGTGCGCGTACGGCGACCGGGTGGATCTGCTGGCCGCCCGCTGGCGGCAGTTCGTGGACACCGCACCCGGCCGACTGGCGACGCTGGGCGAGGTGGTCCGGGTCCGGCGAGCGCCGGACGGTCCGGAGCGGCTGGTCTATCTGCGCAACACCTGCTGTCTGTACTACACGAGTGCGGAGGCGGTGCGCTGTGCGAGCTGTTGTCTGACAAGCCGCGAGGAGCGGCTGCGGGCCTACGCGAGGCCGAAGTAGCACCGGCCGGCTCCGGGGAGCCCGGACGCCGGAACGGCGAGACCATGGCGTGGGTGAGGGCGTTCAGCGCCTCGGGGCGGTTGAGGGTGAGGTAGGCCGCACGGCCCTCGGTGCGCAGCAGTACCGGGCTGCTGGAAGGGGTCGTCATCGGACGGCCTCCATCAGTTCCCGGGCCACGATGACACGCATGATCTCGTTCGTTCCTTCCAGGATCCGGTGCACCCGCAGGTCGCGGACGATCTTCTCGATGCCGTACTCGCTCAGGTAGCCGTAGCCACCGTGGAGTTGCAGTGCGCGGCCGGCGACGGAGTATCCGGTGTCGGTGGCGAACCGCTTGGCCATCGCGCAGAGCCCGGCTCCCGCGGGGCTGCCGTCGTCGAGCGCCTCGGCGGCCTGCCGGACCAGGGCACGGGCGGCCTCGAGTTCGGTGGCCATGTCCGCGAGCCGGAACTGAAGTGCCTGGGCGTCCAGGAGCGAAGCGCCGAACGCGCGCGACCGGGGGCCGCCGGTCTCGACGACGCGTACGCCGTCGGCCCCGGACCGGCGGTGCGCAAGGTTCTATTGCTCCGGTCGAGAGGGCTCAATGGAGCCGGGGCGGCTTCGCGGGCCGGGTGACGGGGGCCGAGGAAGGCCGCGTGGCCGGCTCCCCCGGGTGCGGGATGCGTGGCCCGGGTCCAGCCCGCCCGCTCGCAGAAGGCGACCGCCTCGCATGCGGCGACGGAGGTCAGCAGCCGGCAACGGCCGTCGACCCGGTCCTCGGTCACGGCGTCGAGCAGCCGACCGCCGAGCCCGGCGCCGCGGGCGTGGCCGGCGGTCGCGAGCTCGTCGACGTCGCGTCCGCCGCACAGCCACTCCGCCGTCCGCAGCGCGCCGAGGGCGGCGGACACCTGCGGATAGCAGCGGTCGGCCGGGAAGGGGACAGGAGTCGTCCAGGCGGTGGCCCAGCCCGGTACGGCCTTTCCGTCCAGGGCGAGCGCCGCCGTGAAACCGGGCCGACGAGTGTCGTCCGCCATCCGCTCCAGGTAGGCGTCGGCCCGGTCCGGTACCTCGTTCCAGGGCGGACCTCCGAACGCGTCCGCGTGGGCGAGAAGTCGCTTCCCGGAAACCCGCCGGACCGTCGCCACCGTCAGGAGACTCTCAGCGAGCGCGCGGGCAGCGGGGTGAGAGAGGCGTACTCCAGCGGGGCCGACGGGTCGATGGACACGTCCAGCGGTGCCGGCTCGGCACCGGAGCGGACCAGCAGGTCACCGACGGCCGCGATCATGGCGCCGTTGTCGGTGCACAGGGTCATCGGCGGGACGCGCAGCTCGATCCCGGCGGCGGCGCACCGCTGCTCGGCCAAACCCCGGACCCGTGAGTTCGCCGCCACGCCGCCGACCACGATCAGCGTCTTCACGTCGTACGCATGGCAGGCCGCGAGCGCCTTGCGGGTCAGCACGTCCGCCACGGCCTCCTGGAGGGCTGCGGCCCCGTCGGCCACGGGCGGTTCCTCGCCGCGCAGCCGGTGCTGTTCGGCCCAGCGGGCCGCGGCCGTCTTGAGCCCGGAGAAGGAGAAGGCGTACGGGTGGTCCGCGGACCGGGTCAGCGGGCGGGGAAAGGTGATGGCCTTCGGATCACCGTCCCGCGCGGCCCGGTCGATGGCGGGCCCGCCGGGATAGGGCAGGCCGAGAATCCGGGCGACCTTGTCGAAGCACTCGCCGGCGGCATCGTCGAGGGTGTCGCCCAGGTGCAGGATCGGCTCGCGCACCAGGTCACGGACAAGGAGCAGCGAGGTGTGCCCCCCGGAGACGATCAGCACCACGCACGGGGTGGGCAGCGGACCGTGCTCCAGGGTGTCGGCCGCGACGTGACCCGCGAGGTGGTGCACCCCGTAGAGCGGCACACCGGCCGCATACGCCAGGCTCTTCGCCCCGGCCAGACCCACCTGCAAGGCACCCGACAGTCCGGGCCCGGTCGTGACGGCGACCGCGTCGATCTGCCCCAGCCGCAGCCCGGCCCGGCCCAGGGCTTCCCGCACGACCGGGTTGAACGACTGGAGATGGGCACGGGCGGCGATCTCCGGCACCACCCCACCGAAGCGGGCGTGCTCGTCCATGCTCGACGCCACCACGTGCGCGAGGAGCTTCCCGTCCCGCACGATCCCCGCGCCTGTCTCGTCGCACGACGACTCGATTCCCAGGACGACCGGTCCACCCACTGCGCCACTCCTTTTGCACTGATCTCGCACTTGCAATATATGTGCAATAAGAGCTTCCGTCACTCTCCGGTAATCAGCGGCCTCCCGCCGAGCGCCGCCCGGGAGCGGGAGTACGCGTCCGAAGGCGGATCCGCGCCGCTGGACCGCACGCTGTTCGCGTTGTGGTCGACCATGGCGACGCGAGCGGGGCGGACGCGGCGAGCCACCTGCCAGGTACGCCGGTCACGGCTACCTGAGCCCCGGCCGGCGACCGCACCGCCCCCGCACGGATCGCTACTCCTCGCCCGGCCGCACCGCCGTGACCTCATCGGCGGGGGTCAGAAGCTCTGTCAGACGGCGCGCCGAAGCGTCCCAGGACCAGGACTCCCGGACCCATTCACGGCCCGCGGCGCCCATCGCCGCCCGGTCGGGGTCCAGAAGTATCCCGGTCAGCGCCTCGGCGACAGCCCCGGGGTCGGCGCCGTCCACGACCCGGCCGGTCCTGCCGTCGAGGACGGTGTCCGGGGCGCCGCCCGAGTCGCCGACGACCACCGGCAGACCGCTCGCCGCCGCCTCCAGGAACACGATCCCGAGCCCCTCCGCCTCCAGACCGGCCCTCCGGGTGCGGCACGGCATCGCGAAGACGTCCGCCGCGGCGTAGTAGGGCGGGGTGTCGGTGTGCGAGACGCCGCCCGCGAAGTGGACCGCTCCCTGGCCGTGCCGCGCCGCCAGTTTGCGCAGCCGGGCCTCGTCGGGCCCCCGGCCGACCACCACCAGCTCGGCGTCGGGCACCTTGCTCCGGATCAGCGGCAGGGCCCGGATGAGCGTGTCCTGGCCCTTGCGGGGGACGAGCCTGGCCACACAGAGGATGACGCGCCTGCCATGCAGGGCGAGCGCGGTGAGCGGGTCGGGTCCGGCGTCGGCGCGGGGCCGGTAGACCTCGGCGTCGACCCCGGGAACCAGCCGGCTCATGTGGGCACGCGGGCCGAGCGCGGGCTCGATCCGGGCGCGGGTGTACTGGCCCAGATACGTGACCACGTCGACGCCATCGCCTATCCGGCGCATCAGCCCGCGCGCACCGGGGGTTCTGGCCCACCAGATCTCGTGGCCGTGGGTGGTCGCCACGATGCGCCGTACGCCGCTGCGCCGCAGGGCCGGTGCCATCAGGGCCAGCGGAGCGGCGGCGCCGAACCAGACCCGGTCGCAGCCGTGGGCCTCGGCGATCTCGACGGCCCTGCGGGTGACCCGGCCGGTCGGCAGCAGTGTGCGGGCGGCATCCCGCACGACGGGGAACGGCAGGCTCGCGTCGTAGGCGGTGTCGCCGGGCTCGTGCGAGGTGTAGACGACCACGTCGTCGTCCGGCACCCGGGTGGCCATCGCGTGTACGAAGGTCTCGATGCCGCCCTGGCGCGGCGGGAAGTCATTGGTGACGACAAGGGTGGAGCCCATGGACTTTCGGTTCCTTCGGACGTGGACGGAATCGGTCGACAGGGGCCGGACGGGCGCAGCAGGCCTGTCTCGAAGGCGTGGACCGCGGCCTGGGTCCGGACGCGCAGGCCCAACTCGGCCAGGATCCTGCCCGCATGGGACTTCACGGTCTGTTCGGCGACCACGGGACGCACGGCGATCTCGGTGTCGGACAGGCCCTGCGCATTCAGGGCCGGCACCTCGGTCTCACGTTCCGTCAGCTCGCCGGTACGGTCCTTGAGCGGAGCTCGTGGGCCGGCGCCCACCCGGGCGTACTCGGCGATCAGCCGCTTGGTGACGTCCGGGGCGAGCAGGGCCTCGCCCTCCGCCACCGCCCTCACCGCATGGGCGAGTTCGGCGGCGGAGGCGTCCTTCAGGAGGAATCCGGACGCGCCCGTGCGCAGTGCCTCGTAGACGTACTCGTCGAGATCGAAGGTGGTCAGGACGAGTACCTTCACCGTGGCACCGTCGGCGCCGGTGATGACGCGGGTCGCCCCGATGCCGCCGAGCCGGGGCATGCGGATGTCCATCAGGACGACGTCCGGGGCGAGTTCGGCCACCTTCTCCACGGCGTCGGCGCCGTCCACCGCCTGGCCGACGACCTCGATGCCGGGTTCGGCGTTCAGCAGCACCGTGAAGCCCTGCCGGACCGTCATCCGGTCGTCGGCGATCAGTACGCGGATGGACGTCATCGGGGGTCCCCCCTGTTGGGGCCCTTCGTCCGGATCATGCCGGGCCCGTGCAAGCGGGAGGCCCCGGGGCAGGTCCTAGCCACGCCGCGCCGCCACCGGCCGGGCGGGGCGTCCCGCGCGGACGACCAGGCTCTTCGTCCGCGTCGGCCGCGGCCGTTCATAACCGCGGAACGCGAGCCGGCAGATCAGCAGCGCCGCGGCGAACGCCGGCAGCCAGGCCAGTCGGGCCAGCACCCAGCCGGGTTCGTCGGGCAGGGTGTGCAGACCCGGCAGCGTCCCGCCCACCCACAGACCGGTCGCGGCGACCGCGATCATCGCCGTCTGGTGCCACAGGAACAACGTCATCGCCGAGAGGTTCATCGTGGCCACCACCGCCCAGAGCGCGGGGCGTCGCAGCGCCCTGCGCAGCGGGTCGATCAGCAGCAGCGCCGCCCCGCACTGCGCGAGGCCGAAGGTGACCACGGCGAGGGTCGGCGGGTCGAGGTTGGAGACCGCCACGCCGGGGACGCCGACCATGGTCGCGGGGTATCCGGCCCACAGGACGAGTGCGGCGGTGGCCGCGGCACCGCCGAGCAGCAGTGTCCAGCCGGTCCGGCGGCTGCGCAGTTCGCCCCGGGACCAGGCCGCGCCCAGGCAGTACGGCACCAGCCAGCCGGCTGCCACGTTGACCGCGGCGAAGCCACCGGGCGTGTCCAGGCCGAACCGGTAGAGGTCGACGACCAGCACGACGGCGAACGGCCACAGCGGATGGAGCTTCGCCACCAGCGGGGTCGCCGCCGTCAGCGCCGCGAAGACCACGATGAACCAGAGCGGGGACCACACCAGCTTGCACAGTGCCCGCACGGTGTCCTGGTCCACGCCGGAGGCGAGCATCGTGCAGGCCACCACGGTCCATACGACCGGCACCACCGCCAGCGGGCGCAGCAGCCGGCTCATCCGGGCACGGAGCCACCGGCCGTAACTCTCGCCCCTGGCGCGGGCGCCGGCGTGGCTCTTCGCGCCCACGAGTCCGCCGACCAGGAAGAAGACCGCGAGGGTCTGGAACAGCCAGGAGGCCGGTGTGAGTCCGGGCATGTACCGCAGCGGGCTCGCTCCGTGCACGGTGCCGCTGTCGACGACGAGCGCGGTGACCAGCCAGTGGCCGAGGACTACGCCGAGGATGGCGATGGCGCGCAGTGCGTCGACGGCCCGGTCGCGGTCGGCGGGGGTGGCGGATTCGATCCGCTGTGCGAAGTCACGCATGGCGCTCTCCCGTGGGCTCTGCGGATCCGGCCGCCCCGGCCACGATCCGGGCGATGTTCCTCAGCGGTTCGGAACCGGTGTTCAGGTAGTCGCTGTGACCGCCGGAGCCCGCCGCGAAGGATCTGGCACCGAACCCGGGCGAGACCGGGTCCGTGCCGAACCCGATGTCGGCGAAGGGCAGCCGGAGTTCGATGTGCGGTACGTCGGCGATCCAGTCGCCGCTGCTGCGGCCCGCCCAGACGGTGGCCGGTGTGTGCAGGGCGGCGGTATTCCGGTAGCCGGTGCCCGGGCTGCCGTACAGGACGATGCCGGAGACGTGCAGTCCGCGCGCGGCCCGCGCGCAGACGACGGAGCCGTAGGAGTGGCAGAGCAGAGTGGTCCGGGCGGTGGGCCTCAGACGTGTCAGCTCCCTGCTGAATCGCGCCAGTTCGGGGGCCGCCTCGATGGCGCGGGCCGAGGTGATCGAGGTGGGGCTCACCGTGGCCGGCGTGCGGTATCCGAGCCAGGCGACCACGGCCGAGCGCCCGCCGAGTTCCTTGCGCAGGGCGCGGGCGCCGTTGCGCAGCCGCCAGTAGTGGTCGATGTCCATGCCCGCGCCGGGGACGAGCACGGCGATGCGTTCCGCGTGGGACAGATCGCCGAAGACCTCCACGGAGCGGCCGCCGTCCCGGCCGTCGAAGGTGAGGAAGCGGCGGGCGGGACCGGCCAGTTCGTGCAGCGCGGCGGCCCGCTTGCGGTCGCCGTGGCGGGCCGCCGCCCGCTCGGCCGCGCCGATGTCGGCCCGCGTCGCCGCGTACCGCTCGGCCAGGGCCTCGGGTGCGGTGGTGCGCAGCGGCCCGTGGACGGCCGGGGCGGGTGCCGGTACGGCCGTCGGGCGCGCCGCGCCCGAGACGGGTACGGCCACCGAGGCGGCCACCAGTGCGGCGAGCAGGCCGCGGCGCAGACGGGATCTGCGCGGATGGGACGGCATGGCGGGTTGTTCCTCCCGTACCTGGTGGCTGTGGTGCTCAGGTACAGAAGCTATGGACAGCGCCTCGTAATCGGCGTCCAACCGGGGTGTGAACCTGTTCCGTAGCTCTCAGGGACTACAGGTATGACACGCGGGCCGGGCCGGGGGGGCGGCTCTCCGTGACGGGCCTTCGGTGTGCCGTTGGTACAGTCGCAGCCCGGATCGTCGTACCAGAAGGAGGCCGGCGGACCATGGCGGTGGACGCCCTCGACACCCGTATCCTCCGGTTGCTCATCGAGCAGCCGCGTACCAGCGTCCGTGAGTACGCCCGCATCCTCGCCGTCGCCCGGGGCACCCTCCAGGCCCGGCTCGACCGGCTGGAGCGGGACGGTGTGATCACCGGCACCGGGCCGGTCCTGTCTCCCGCCGCCCTGGGACACCCGGTGCTGGCCTTCGTCCATCTCGAAGTCACCCAGGGGCATCTCGACGAGGTGGGCGAGGCGCTCGCCGCGGTGCCGGAGATTGTCGAGGCGTTCTCGACGACCGGCGGCGGGGATCTGCTGGCGCGGGTGGTGGCCCGGGACAACGGGCACCTGGAGGATGTGATCCAGCGGCTGATCCAACTGCCCGGAGTGGTCAGGACGCGTACCGAGGTGGCGCTGCGGGAACGGGTGCCGCACCGGCTGCTGCCGCTGGTCGAATCGGTCGGCCGTGCGGCGGCCGGTGGCCGCGACTGACCGGCGCGGCGCGGGACGTGTACGGCCGGCCGTTCACGGCGTCATGGTCCTGGCCCACGCCCGCCCGGCGGGATCCGCCTTCCTGATCCTGCCGGTGGCGGTCATCGGGAACGCGTCGAACGGCCCGATACCGGGGACCCGGTACCCGGCCGTTCGGCCGCCCGGAGCGTACGGGGCCGCACCACGGGTCGGCGAGGTCCGGCGGCCCGATATCCTGATCTTGCCGCGCGCCCCCCACCTCGCCCCGACCCCGTCGGGTCGCCGCCGTGGCAGCAGAAGCGGCCCACAATTCGAGATTGGTGCACAGTGCTGGTAGCTGGTCGGTACCGGTTGGTTTCCCCCATCGGCCGTGGCGGCATGGGTGAGGTGTGGCGTGCCTCGGACGAGGTCCTCGGCAGAGCGGTCGCCGTGAAGTTGCTGCTCGGTGACCGCGCGGACGAGTCGGCCACCGCCCGGTTCCGGCTGGAGGCGCAGACCGCGGCCCGGCTGAGCCACCCCCATCTGGTGGCGGTGTTCGACTTCGGGGCCTGGGAGGACCGCTTCTTCCTCGTGATGGAGCTCGTCGAGGGCAGGAGCCTGGGCGATCTGCTCTCCGCCGAGGAGCGGCTGGGCGCCGGCCAGGTCGCCCGGATCGCCGGGCAGGCGGCCGCGGGGCTGGCCGCCGCCCATCGTCAGGGCGTCGTGCACCGTGACATCAAGCCCGGGAACCTGATGCTGGACGCCGAAGGGTCGGTCAAGATCGGCGACTTCGGCATCGCCCAGTTCGTCGACGACCCCTCCGCCGCGCTGACCACCACGGGACAGATCGTCGGCACCAGCCTCTATCTCGCCCCGGAACGCGCGCTCGGCCGCACGGCCGGCGCGGCGTCCGACATGTACTCCCTCGGCTGCGTGATCTACCAGCTTCTGCTGGGCGATCCGCCGTTCCGTTCGGACACGGCGACCGCCACGCTCTATCAACATGTCGACACGCCGCCGGTGCCGCTCCGCCAGCGGGGCGTCGACCTGTCCCCGGCCTTCGACTCCTATCTGCTGGGGCTGCTCGCCAAGCAGCCCGAGGACCGGCCGAGCGCCCAGCAGGTCGCCGAGTGGTTCCAGAGCGATGCCTGGCGGGGGCAGCCGGAGCCGCTGCCGATGTACGCGCCGGCCCCTCCCCCTGCGGCATCCGGCGTTCCACACATCCCCGCACCCGCCCCGGCCGGCCCGGGCCTTCCCCGCACCGCGGCGCCCACCTCCGCGTACGGCTCCGCCGAGCAGGGCCAGGGCCCGGCGACATACCGGCTGCCGCAGTCCGGTGGCCGCAGACGGCGCCCGGCGGAGCGGACCACGCCCGTCCGGCGGGGCACCGGCGCCCGGGAGGCGATCCGGCGCCGGCCCAGGGTGGCGAGCGCCATCGCCGGCACGGTCGCCTTCATCGCGGCCGTGTATCTGGGGATGGCCCTGTTCTCCCCCGACTCCGCCCCGGCCGATACCCCGGACACCGGCTCGACCGCGACCACCGGGCCCGGAGAGTCCGGCTCGTCCGCCCCGCTGCCACCGGCCGGGGACGAGGAGGAGGACGAGGAGGACTGACCCCGCCGGGCCGGGCTGACGCGGGTTCTCCTCGGCCCGGCCTCACGGCTGTTCGGGCCCGGCCCGGGACGGCCGGCAGCCGGCTCGCCGCCGCCCCGCGACTCCCGCGTCAAGCACCCGTCAGAACCCCGCGCCCCGGCATCAGCGGTTCGTCAACGCAGGGCGTACGGGCCGGCCGGCTGTCTAGCGTCGCTGTCATGCAACGCCACATCGGCCTGCGGTGGCCGTCTCCTCCCGGCATGACCGCCCACGACCACGGCTGGGCCGCGGACCTGCGCTTCGCGGTCCACTGCGCCGTCGCGCTCCTCGGGCTGCTGCTGGCCGTCGATGCGGCGGCCCGTCATCTCACCTGGCCGCGCGCCCTGTTGTGGACGGGGCTCGCCGCCCTGTTGTGCGCGGTCCTGGTGCCGCCACGGGTCCGCGCGGGTGCCGGATGGCTCTCGTCACGGGGGCTGCTGTACGAGCGGACCGTGCGCACCGACCGGCTGGTGTCGGCGCGTTGGGCGGACGGAATCGCCCAGCGGCTGGTGCTCCGGGACGCCGACGGCCACCGGGTCGAGGTCGACCCGGAGGTGTTCCTCGCGAACCCGGCGCTGTGGCGCCGGCTGGACGAGGACGTGCGCGGCTGCGTGCAGCGCGGGACGCTGCGGTGCGGGGTGACGGCACTGCGGCAGTTGGCCGACCGTATCGACCGCAGACACGCGCGAGCGGTGTTCACGGCCTCCGGGCTGGAGTGACCGCCCCGCCCGTCACCGGTGTTGTGCGATCCCACCAGCGCGGCTTGACCAAACTTGCCAAGTCTCCCCGCAACCTTCGCAGTTCGTTGACGAGTCCATGACGACGTGTGAGTGTTCGGTCGCTCGATCACGGACACCGGGGCGCGGGCGGCCGGCGACGGCCGGGGCACGTGCGTCATCGTACGCGGCTGCCCGTGATCGAGGCCCCCCGAGTCAAGGAGCCTCGATGAAACTCAGACCGTTGACGGCCGGGACGACCCTGGCCGTCCTCGCCGCAATGCTGGTCGCCACCGGCGGGCAGTCGGCGTCCGCCGAACCGTCCCCGCCCGCCCCGCCCGCCCCCTCCGCGCTCTCGGCCGCCGTGTCGGCGGCCGACCGGGCGGTCGCCAGTGGTCTCGACACCCTGGCGAAGGGGCCCGAGGAGCGGTACGAGCGCCAGATGGTGACCCCGTGGGTCAAGGGCATGTACTCCGTCGCCTATCAGCGCACCTACCGCGGCCTGCCGGTCGTCGGCGGGGACGCCGTCGTGGTGGCCGACTCCGAGGGCCGGGTCCGCGGCACCCAGTCCGCGGTGTCCCGGCGGATCAACGTGCCGACCGCGCCCACCGTTTCCGCGAAGGCGGCCGAGGCCACCGCCCGCAAGAAGCTCCGCACGGTGAAGCGGGTGGAATCACGCTGGCTCGTGGTCCGCGCCACGGACAAGTCGTCCCGGCTGGCATGGGAGACGGTGCTCACCGGGCGCACCGCCAAGGCCCCCAGCCGGCTGCACGTCTTCGTCGACGCGGGCACCGGCAAGGTGATCGACAGCTACGACGACGTCAAGGCGGGCACCGGCAACAGCCAGTGGAACGGCCCGTCCCCGCTGGCCATCGACACCACCGCCTCGGGCGGCAGCTACTCGCTGCGCGACCCCAACCGGCCCGGTCTGAGCTGCGCCGACTACAGCACGGGCAGTGTCTTCACCAAGTCGAGCGACTCCTGGGGCACCGGCAACGCCTCCAGCAAGGAGACCGGCTGCGTCGACGTCATGTGGGCGGCGCAGCACGAGTGGAACATGCTCAAGGACTGGCTGGGCCGCAACGGGCACAACGGCAACGGCGGCAGCTGGCCGGTCGAGGTCGGGCTGAACGACGTCAACGCCTACTGGGACGGCTCGTCGGTCTCCATCGGCCACAACAACGCCAATCAGTGGATCGGCGCGATCGACGTGGTGGGCCATGAGTTCGGCCACGGCATCGACCAGTACACGCCCGGCGGCGCCAACAACGAGTCCGGTCTCGGCGAGGCCACCGGCGACATCATGGGCGCCCTGACCGAGGCGTACACCAATGAGCCGGCGCCGTACGACGACCCGGACTACACCGTCGGCGAGAAGATCGACCTGGTCGGCGACGGGCCGATCCGGATCATGTACAACCCGGGGCAGATCGGCGACCCGAACTGCTACAGCTCCTCGATACCCAACACCGAGGAGCATGCGGCGGCCGGTCCGCTCAACCACTGGTTCTACCTGCTGGCCGAGGGCTCGAACCCGGGCGGCGGCAAGCCGTCCAGCCCCACCTGCAACAGCTCCTCGGTCACCGGCGTCGGCATCCAGAGCGCCGGCAAGGTCTTCTACGGCGGCATGCTGCTGAAGACGAGCGGGATGACCTACAAGCGCTACCGCACGGCGACCCTCACCGCCGCGAAGAACCTCGATCCCGGCTGTGTGCTCTTCGACCGGACCAAGGCCGCCTGGGACGCCATCAGTGTCCCCGCGCAGAGCGGCGACCCGACCTGCACCGCCAGTGGCAACAACGACTTCACGATGTCCCTGGACCCGGCGTCGGGCTCGGTGAAGCCGGGCAGTTCGGTGACGGCCACGGTGCGGACCGCGGTCAGCTCGGGGAGCGCGCAGTCGGTCGCCCTGTCGGCGAGCGGACTGCCGAGCGGTGTCACCGCGGCCTTCAGCCCGTCGTCGGTGCAGGCCGGGGCGTCCTCGACGATGACCGTGTCGGCGTCCTCGAACGCCACGCCCGGCGCGTACACCTTCACGGTGAAGGGTGACGGCACCCAGAGCCACACCGCGCAGTACACCCTGACCGTCGACACCGGGGGCGGCAATCCGGGCGGCAGCGCACCGGACATCAGCGTCGCCAACATACAGACGCACCTCACGCAGCTGAACACCATCGCCACCCAGAACGGCGGCAACCGCCGGGCCGGCAGCGCCGGTTACACGGCCTCCCTCGCCTATGTGAAGGGCAAGCTGCAGGCCGCCGGATACACCGTCAGCGAGCAGACCTGCACCAGCTGCACCTACAGCGGCAACAACCTGATCGCCGACTGGCCGGGCGGCCCGTCCGACCAGACGATCATGTTCGGTGCCCACCTGGACGGCGTCTCGGCCGGTCCCGGCATCAACGACAACGGTTCGGGCTCGGCCACTCTGCTGGAGAACGCCCTCACACTGGCCCAGCGCAACCCGACCATGACCAAGCACGTCCGCTTCGCCTGGTGGAACGGCGAGGAGCAGGGGATGGAGGGCTCCGACCACTACGTCGGCCAGCTCAGCTCGGCCCAGCGCAGCGCCATCAAGGCGTACTACAACTTCGACATGGTGGCCTCGACCAACGGCGGCTACTTCATCAACAACGTCAACTCGGCCGCCTCGGCGCCGATGAAGGAGTACTGGGACTCGCTGAACCTCTCGCCGGAGGAGAACATCGAGGGCCAGGGACGGTCCGACGACTACTCCTTCCAGCAGGGCGGCATTCCCACCTCCGGTTACGCGACCGGCGCCAGTGACACCAAGACATCGGCGCAGGCCGCCAAGTGGGGCGGCACGGCGGGCCGTTCCTACGACTCCTGCTACCACTCGTCCTGTGACACCACGGCCAACATCAACGCGACCGCGCTCGACCGCAGCGCCGACGGGGTCGCGTACACCGTGTGGAAGACCTCGGTCGGCAGCACGGCGCCCACCGACGACTTCTCCGTCTCGGTGAAGCCGGTCTCCGGCAATGTCCAGCCGGGTGCTTCGGTCACCGCCACGGTGTCCACCGCGACCACCGCCGGCTCCGCGCAGTCCGTGCAGCTGACGGCCTCCGGCGCGCCGAGCGGCGTCACCGTCTCGTTCGCCCCGGCGTCCATGCAGTCGGGCTCCTCCTCGACGATGACCGTCTCCGCCGGGGCCCAGACCGCGGCGGGCACGTACACCCTCACGGTGACCGGCACCGGCAAGGCCGCCCACACGACCACGTACTCGCTCGTCGTCGGTGGCGGTGGCAGCACCTGCCAGGCCAAGCAGGTCGTCGCCAACGGCGGCTTCGAGGACGGCGTCGCCCCGTGGACCCAGTCGGACGGCGTGATCAACAACCGGACGTCGGAGCGGCCGGCCCACACGGGTGCGTACACGGCCTGGCTCGGGGGCTGGGGATCCACGCACTCGGACACCGCCTCGCAGTCGCTGACCGTTCCGTCGGGCTGCTCGGCGTACAAGCTGTCGTTCTATCTGCGGACCGACACGGACGAGTCGGCGGGCGACCCGACCGCGTACGACACGTTCACCGTGAAGCTGGGGACCAAGACGCTCGCGACGTACTCCAACGTGGACGCCGCCGGTTCCTACGCCCAGAAGACCTTCGACGTCGGTGCGTTCGCCGGCCAGACGGTCACTCTCGGATTCACCAGCAGTGAGGACGCCTACTTGCAGACCAGCTTCGTCGTGGACGACGTGACGCTGAACGCAAGCTGATTCAACGGCGGTTCACCATCCGGGGCGGGGCGTGCGCACACACGTCCCGCCTCCGGCGCGTCAGCGGACGACGGCCGCCAGCCTGCGGGTGAAGTCGTCCGTCTCCGGCCGGTTGTCGCGCCGGGCGGCCAACCGGGTGTGCAGGCCGCGCAGTTCCTGCCCGAGCAGCGTCGACGCGGTGACCTCGGTGGTGTCCAGGACCGGTCCGGCGATGGCGATCGCCGCCTGCGGGTCCTGGGCGCAGGCGTGGGCGTCCGCCATCCGTACCTGGAACAGCATCCGCGCCGAGTGCATGCCCGGCGGGAGCAGACCGAGCGCGGAGCGGGCCGCGCCCACCGCGCGCAGCGCCAGCCGGCGGTCCCCGGTCGCCGCCGCCAGGTCCCGCAGCGCCCCGGCGGCGCCGGACTCCACCCGCAGGCGCACGGAGGCGACGGACAGCCAGGGCGCCTCCGTCTCGTCCTGTTCGCCGACCCGGTCCAGCTGCGACCAGGCACGGTCGATGTGGGCCAGGGTCTGCCGGGCGTCGCCCCGTACCGCGTGGCCGCGCGCCAGGTACAGATCGCTCATCGCACCCGCCCAGTACCGGCCTGCGGCGGCCTGCCGGATCGCGCCCCCGTAGGCGAGGGCGGACGGGCCGTCGCCCTCCAGCCGGGCCAGGGTGCTCATGTCGCTGAGCGCGGCCACCTCCGTTCCGACATGACCGGCCAGCTGGGCCCAGACCAGCGAGCGGTCGAGCCAGGCCATCGCCGTCGCGTTGCGGCCCCACAGCAGTCGCAGGCAGCCGGCGGACTGGGCGTACTCGGCCGCCAGGGGCGCGAGTTGACGCTGGTGGGGCGCTGCGGGCAGGGCCATCCAGCGGAGCATCGCGTGCAGGGTGCGCTCCACCACCGCGGTCGCTCCGGGCCAGGCACGCTCCTCGTCGGCCCGCAGGCAGACGGCGAGGAGCGCCGTCAACGCGTGCACCGTGTCGATGTCCAGTGCGGGGCGCGACGCGTCGGCCGGACCGAGCGAGCAGAAGGCGGAGTGCAGGGCGATGACATCGGCGAGCACCGGGACGGTGCAGCCGTCCCGGCCGTGCACCGGGCACATCAGCCCGTAGCTGGGCAGCCTGCTGGGCAGGACGGTGTCCGGCGGCAGCATCGCGAGCAGGGTGCCGCCCGCGGGTTCCCCGGGCAGTGGGCCCTGCCGTGCGGGGGCCGGTGCGGGGGGTGTTCCCACGCCGTCCTCGCCCGCGCGGCCCGCTCCCTCGGCCTCGGCCGCCTCGCAGGCGGCGAGCAGGGCACCGTCCGCCGCCATCAGCTCGTCCAGCCTGCGGGCCAGCGGGAGCGGGGTCCTGCGGGTGCCGTGCTCCAGTTTGCTGATGGCGGTGTGGTCGTAGCCGACGCGGGCCCCTACCTGGGCCTGGGTGAGCCCGGCGCGCCTGCGCCACTGGCGCAGCCGGGTGCCGAAGGCTCGCCATGCCTCCGCGGTGCGGGCATCGGGCGCCGGGCCCATGCCCTCGGTCACCCGGAACTCCTCGGAGCCCCACCGGATTCCCCACCCGTGCCATTGCCGTGCTCATGGCTCATAGCCGGGAAGGATAGCGAGCGCGCGGGCGCGCTGTCCTCTGTGCGGCGGGAAGACGGCGCCGCCGCGCAACTCCCTTGCCCGGACGGCCGGTCAGGAGGGGCCGCCCGACCACCCGGGTCCGGTCCACCGGGCGGTCTCGGACAGCCCCGGCGAAGACCATGCCCGCGGCTGCCGGGACGGCCGGAAGGAGACGGCGGCGAAGGTAGGCACCGGCCGGGGACCCGGGCCGTGCGGAGCGGTGCGGCAGGCCCGAGTTCCGCACGAGGTACGTCGTCCCGGTGGCCGGTACGGAGTGATCCGGCCGGGCGACCCCATGGCCGGAAGATTCACGCGGGGGCCGCATGAACGGGTCGCGCGCCGGGCATATGACGGGAACCAACAGGGGGTGGTGGCAATGGGCCGCATCAGGATCGTCCGACGACCGCAGGTTCCGTCCCGCCCGCCGCCCCTCGATCTGAGGACCCCGTCGGGCCGCCCGTTGCCGTACTGAGCTCGGAGTCCGGCACCTCGCCGTACGTCGCCGAGCACCGCCCGGTCCGGTGGGAACCCCTGGCGCGCCCTTCTGCGCAATGATGGGCAGGGACCGTCGCGGCGGGCGGCCGCAGCCGCAGGCGTCGCGTCGGCCGACTCGGAAGGGGCGGCCGTCATGCACTCATTCGGTACGCGGAGGCCGGGCGCCGCATCAGCGGTCGCGCTGGCACTGCTGGTCGCCGCACTGGCGGGATGCCAGGGCGGCGGAACGACTTCCGCGCCGGGCAGCTCCGAGCCGTCCACGCCCGCCGGATCGCGCGCCCATGTCCTCGCCGTGAAGATCGACAATGTCGGTCCCGCCCGCCCGCAGACCGGGCTCGACAAGGCGGACATCATCTATGTGGAGCAGGTCGAGGCCGGCCTCAGCCGTATGCTCGCCGCCTATTCGTCCCGGCTGCCGGGCGTGGTCGGCCCGGTGCGCAGCGCCCGGGAGACGGACCTGGAGCTGCTCCGCCAGTTCGACCGGCCGACGCTCGCGTTCTCCGGGGCCCAGTCCAAGCTCCTTCCGGCCATCGCGGCGGCCCCACTGGATCCGCTGACCCCCGAGACGGATCCGGACGCGTACTTCCGGGGCAGTGACCGCGCCGCGCCGCACAACCTCTATCTGCGCCCTGCGCGCGCCTCGCACACCACCACCGGCGTGAACGCCGCCGAGGACGTCGGGCTGCGATTCGCCGCCGCCCTGCCGGGCGGCAAGCCCGTCGCTGCTCGCACGGTGCGCTATCCGGCGGCGCGCTTCTCGTTCACCTGGTCGGCCGAGCGGAGTCGGTGGCTCGTCTCCATGGACGGCGCCCCGGCCCGCACGGCGGACGGGACCCGGCTCGGCGCGGCCGATGTGGTGGTGCAGTACGTGACGGTGCGCCCCTCGCTGTATCAGGACCGGTGGGGCAGTAAGTCCCCGTTCACCGAGACGGTCGGTTCGGGCTCCGCCGTGGTGCTGCGCAACGGCAAGGAGTACGACGTCGGGTGGTCGCGCCCGGCGGCCGATGCGGTGACCTCCTTCACCACGCGGGACGGCGAGCGGATGACCTTCGCCCCGGGCCAGGTCTGGATCGTCTTCGCGTCGAAGTGACCCGACAGGCGAGTACGGCCGACTCTTCGCCACGAAACCTCGGTTACGGAAAACCGGAGGGTGGCGGGTGCGGAGAACCGTATGCGGTGCGGCGGCAATCCTCGTACCGGTGCCGGTCGCCGGTTCCTAGCGTTGCCGGTGAGGCGCTGCGGACTTCTCGCGCCTCACCACAACGGCCAGGAGTCAGTTCATGGATCTCGTCATTCTCGGTCTCCCCCAGGAACCCGCGGGCGGTGTCGCCGGCTGGGCGGCCGACCTCGTCGACACCATGGGAGGTCCGGGTGCCGGCCTCGCCATCGCCCTGGAGAATCTCTTTCCGCCACTGCCCAGCGAGGTCATTCTCCCGCTGACCGGGTTCGCGGCGGGGCAGGGTGTCATCGGTCTGGCCTCCGCACTGTTCTGGACCACGCTGGGTTCGGTGGTGGGGGCGGTGGTTCTGTACTGGATCGGGATGCTCTTCGGCCGCGAGCGGATGCACGCGATCTGGGCGAGGCTTCCGCTGGTGCGGGGTTCCGATCTGGAGCGTACGGAGCAGTGGTTCGCCAGACACGGCACCAAGGCCGTCCTGCTGGGACGCATGGTGCCGATCTTCCGCAGTCTCATCTCCGTGCCGGCCGGTGTGGAGCGCATGTCGCTGCCGCTGTTCGTGGCGTTGACCGCCGTGGGCAGCCTGCTGTGGAACTCGGTGCTGGTGATGGCCGGTTACTGGCTCGGCGACCGCTGGGATCTGGTGGAGGCCTATGTCGGGTTCCTGTCCAGGGCCGTGCTCGTCCTGGTCCTGGTGGCCTTCGCCGGTTACGTGACCGTGCGGCTTCGTTCCGGCGGCCGGGCGCAGCACCGCCGGGTTCCGTGAGCCGGGCGGCGAGGCCCCGTACGTCGTCGGTCGCACCCGTCGCCCGGCCGGAAGGATCTTGCCGTGCACCCGCCGCGCGGCTAGCCTCGGCAACCGTGCAGGGGGACTTCGCGGACGGTACGACCGGCCGGCTGCCGGAGGTGCCCGGTCCGCGGCACGACGGGGCGGGCGCGCCGGTGACTCACCCGTGTCCGTGGCCCCGCAGGGCCGCGGGCGCCCTGCTCGGCTGCTGCACCGCCGTGTTCGGGCTGCTGTATTTCGCCGTGCCGGGCGGGTTGTCGCTGCCGTTCGTGCTGTGGCCCCGTACCCGGCCGCGTGCGCTGGCCCTGCTGACCGCCGGGGCTCGCGGGCTCACCGGGCTGGAACGGGTCCGCCGCAGCCTCTTCTTCGGCGATGTGTTTCCCGCCCACCAGACCCGGGACCGGGATGTCCTTCGCCATCTGGCCGCCCGCACCTGCGCGGGCACACTGTTCGCCGGGGTGCTGGCGCTGCTGGGATACGGGGTCGTGCTCGCCGGACTGCTGGCAGTGGGGGTGGTCCGAGACCCCACCGACTGGCAGGGGCTGCTGCCCCAGGCACTTCTCGGCGGGGTGCTGCTCTTCCTCGACCTTCAAGGGGTCTTCTCGCTGAACGCACTCGACGCCCGGCTGGCCCGCGAGCATTTCGGGCCCTCCGAGCGGGAGTTGCTGGAGCTGCGCATCGCCGAACTCGCCGCCAGCCGGGCCGGAGTGCTCCGGGCGGTGGACGCGGAACGCAGGCGCATCGAGCGCGATCTGCACGACGGGGTGCAGCAGCGACTCGTCGCACTGGCCATGCTGCTGGGCCGGGCCCGCCGCAACCGCAGGCCCGAGCAGGCCGAGTTGCTGCTCCAGCAGGCCCACCGGGCCGCCCAGGAGGTCCTCACGGAACTGCGCGAGGTGGCCTGGCGGGTCTACCCGTCGGCGCTCGACGACCTGGGGCTCGAAGAGGCCCTCGCCGGGGTGGCCCAACGCTGCGGCATTCCCCTGCGCATAGAGTTCTCGCTGCCGCTGCCGCCGCCCCGGCCGGTGGAGACCGCCGCCTACTTCGTGGTCTGCGAGGCCGTGACCAACGCGGCCAAGCACTCCCGGGCGAGCCGCATTCTCGTGCGTGTCCGGGGCGGCGGGGACCGGGTTTCGGTCTCCGTCGAGGACAACGGCACCGGCGGTGCGGATCCGCTGGGCGGCGGCCTTTCCGGGCTGCGCGGCCGGGTGGAGGCGCTGGACGGCCGGCTGTACATCGACAGCCCCTGCGGGGGCCCCACCACGATCACCGCGGAGTTGCCGTGCGCGTAATGCTCGCCGAGGACTCGACCCTGCTCAGGGAGGGCCTGGCCCTTCTGCTCGCCGAGGAGGGCCATGAGGTCCTCGCCTCGGTGGGCGACGGCGACTTGCTCGTCCGGGCGGTGGAGGCGGACCGGCCGGACCTCGTCGTCGTCGACATCCGGATGCCGCCGACCCACACCGACGAGGGGCTGCGGGCCGCGCTGGAGATCCGCGAGCGGTGGCCCGCGGTCGGTGTGCTGGTGCTCTCCCAGCACGTGGAGCGCAACTACGCGGTCCGGCTGCTGTCCCAGAATGCCGAGCGGGTCGGCTATCTGCTCAAGGACCGGGTCGCGCAGGTCGACGAGTTCCTTGAGTCGCTGGAGCGGATCCACGCGGGCGGGGCGTCCATCGACGCGGAGGTCGTACGGCAGTTGGTGGTGCGGACCACGCATGCCGATCCGTTGGCCAGGCTGACTCCCCGGGAGCGCACCGTGCTGCAGGAGCTGGCGCAGGGCCGGAGCAACGCCGCCATCGCGCAGCAGCTGCACCTCTCGCTCAGTTCGGTCGAGAAGAACCTCAACTCGGTCTTCGAGAAGCTGGATCTGCCGCGCGCCACCGGCTACAGCAGACGGGTGCTCGCGGTGCTGCGCTATCTGGAGTCGTAGCGGCAGTGCCGCCCTGAATTCCGGAAGTCCGAGGACGACCGGGGCCCGACATCACCAGCACGGTGTTCCTTCACCGAGCGGCCGGTCGGCAGGGGTGGGTTGTCAAGGTTTCAGATGCTCCGCTTCCTGAGGTTCCCTCAGGAGGGTGCCGGATTCCCGGACCGGGTCACACACCGGCCGTCCTTGATCGATGATGAACCGGATGACTGCCGTCCCCGGTACGGCACCGGCTCCAGGAAGGGGTTTCCGATGCGGGAAACGACGCCAGAGCGGTCCGGGCCCAACGCCCGGTCCGGCCACGGCCCGGACGAGGAGGCCCAGGTGATCGTGGTGGGGGCGGGGCCCGCGGGATCAGCGGCGGCCTTCCACCTCGCCAGGGCGGGCGTCGACGTCCTGCTGCTGGAGAAGTCGCACTTCCCCCGCGAGAAGGTGTGCGGGGACGGTCTGACGCCCCGTGCGGTGCACCAGCTCATCAGGATGGGGGTCGACATCAAGGCTCCGGGGTGGACCCGTTCGCGCGGCATGCGCTGGGTGGCCGGGGAGCACCAGGTGCACATCGACTGGCCCGCACTCGGCCGATACCCGGACTTCGGTCTCTCGCGCAGCCGGCACGACTTCGACGACATCCTCGCCCGGCACGCCGTCGCCGCCGGAGCGCGGCTGCGCAGCGGTGTGAAGGTGACCGAGCCGCTGACCGACCGGGCCGGCCGCATCACCGGCGTCACCGCGACGACCACGGCGAAGGAACCCCTGACCTTCCACGCGCCGATCGTGATCGCCGCCGACGGCGCCTCCGCCCGTCTCGCCCTCGCCATGGGTCTCCAGCGGGACAGGAACCGGCAGATCGCGACGGCCGCCCGCCGCTACTACCGCAGCCCCGAGCGCTCCTCGGAGGAGTACCTGGAGCTGTGGGCCGATCTCCGGTTCCCCGGCAGCGATCGCTACCTGCCCGGGTACGGCTGGATCTTCCCCATGGGCGACGGCCGGGTCAACGTCGGCCTCGGCGCGCTGCCGCACCGCCGGCACGGAAAGGCGGACCTGCGCGCCACGCTGGACGAGTGGCTGGCCCGTACCCCCGGGTCCTGGGGGCTGCGCGAGGAGAACGCGGAGGGCCCGGTCCGCAGCGCCGCCCTTCCGCTGGGCTTCAACCGCCATCCCCTCTACACCCGCGGGCTCCTGCTCGTCGGCGACTCCGGAGGCATGATCAGCCCCTGGAACGGCGAGGGGATCGGCCAGGCCATGGAGGCCGGTGAGGTCGCCGCCGAGACCGCGACGCTGGCCCTCGCCCTGCCCCGGGGGCCGAGGCGCGAGCAGGTGCTGCACGGCTACCCGGTCGAGATGAACCGCCGCTGGGGGCGCTACTACCGCCTCGGCAACACGGCGGCCGATCTGATCTTCAGCCGCTCCGGTTTCCAGCCGGTCCTCAACCGTTACGTCATGGGGTCGCCGTTCCTGCTCAACACCCTGGCCCGGCTGCTCACCAATCTCACCGACAAGCCCTCGCACGACCTGGTCGACCACCTGCTCAACGGCGTCGTGCGTCTCGTACCGGAACCGAAGGTGCGACGCAGGCGCTGAGCCGGACCCGGTCCGCGCGGCGAACGCGGACGGTGCACCGGGCGTCGAACGGCTCCTCGGTCCGGGCCGCGGGCGGGCCTCAGGGCCGGCGGCGGGGTTTGCCGCGCTTGGCTGCCTTGGCGCCGGCCGAACCGCTCCGCGGGTTCTTGCCCCCCGGCTTCCCGCCCGACTTTCCGCCCGATTTGCCGGCCGCCCTGCCCGCTGCGGGCTTCCGCCGGGCATCGCCCGTTTCGGCGCGCTTGGCCTTCGGCTGGGCCGGGGTCTTGGGGCGGCCCCGTGTGCTGTTGACGGTCCGGCCCCGGACAATGCCGATGAACTCCTCCACCAGGTCGGTGGTCTCGTCCTCCAGCCATGACAGCGCGACGCGCGATTCGGGGGCGTCCGGCACCGGCCGGTACGTGAGGTCCTTCCGGTGGTGGAGGCGGGCGAGCGACTGCGGTACGACGAGCAGCCCGACTCCCGCCGCCACCAGCTCGACGGCGTCCGCCGTGGTGGCGGGACGCTCGTTGGCCGGCCGCCCCGGGCGGTCCTGCCAGTCGAGGACGTCGTCGAGGGGATGCAGCACGATGTCGTCGGCCAGATCCGCGGCCGGGACCTCGTCGACGGCCGCCATGATGTGGTCCTTGGGGATCACGACCACGGTCGTCTCGGCGTAGAGGGGGATGGCGCTGAGGTCCGTCCGGTCGATCGGCAGCCGTACGAGGCCGGCGTCGGCCGCACGCCCCCGCAGCGCGTCGGACGCCTCGGCGGCCGACACCCCCACGAGGGTCAGCGGGACGCCGGGCAGCCGCTCGTTCCAGATCCGCACCCACTTTCCGGGTGTCACCCCCGGGACGTACGCGAGCCGGAACGAAGGGGTTTCTTCCGAGCTTGTCACTCCGCCAGGTTACCGGCCCTGGTCAGAGGTAGCGCACATGCTCGATACCCTTGTCGGTATGACGTCGCACAAGACCGCCCAGACGATGAAGCCCGCGACCGCGGCAAAGAAGCTGGGTGTGTACCTAGAGGCCACCCCCGCCGAGTTCCAGGAGGGTGTCGTCTCGCGCACCGAGCTGAACGCGCTGCAGACCGATCCGCCCGAGTGGCTGCAGGAACTGCGACGCAACGGCCCGCACCCTCGGCCGGTCGTCGCCGCGAAGCTCGGTGTCTCGATCTCGGGTCTCGCCCGTGGCGGAGTCACCGAGGCCCTCACGACGGAGCAGATCGAGGCGCTGAAGAAGGAAGCCCCCGACTGGCTCCAGCAGGAGCGCACCACCCAGGCCGAGGTCCGTAAGGAATCGGTGCGGATCAAGGAGAAGAACGCGGCCCGCGAGGACCGGGCCGACGACGCGCGCTCCTGAGGAAGCCCGTCCGGGCGAAGCCGCCTGCCCCTGATGCGGGGCGGGCGGGAAAGCCCTCAGCCGTCGTTGGCCACGCCCAGCATCCGGGCGTGCAGCAAGCGGACCTCTTCCGCGAGCGACGGATCGGGTCCCGCCACCGGGATGCCGGGAGCGACGGCATTGATGGGCAGGGCCGCGACCGGACCCGCGTCGAGGCCCCAGCTCCGGTGCCACGCCACGAGTTGGTCGCAGCTCGACGCGTACACGATGCGGCCCAGGCCCACCCAGGCGTGGGCCGCGCTGCACATCGGGCAGTGCTCGCCCGACGTGTAGACGACGCTCGTGCGCCGCTCCTGCGGAGACAGGTTCTCGGCCGCCCAGCGCGCGATCTCGAACTCCGGGTGGCGGGTCGCGTCGCCGCCCCGGACCCGGTTGCGGTCCTCGAAGCGGACCGTGCCGTGCTCGTCCACGAGGAGCGAGCCGAACGGCTCGTCGCCGGCCGTGAGTGCCTCGCGCGCGAGGGCGACGCAACGGCGGAGGAACTCGCGGTCCCCCTCTGTGACAGACTGCGGCTCGTTCACTGTGCTCATGGCATCAGGCTAACAGCCGAGCCTCATTCGGTATACCATTTACGTCACGGTGGGCGGCCTCGTTGCGGCCCTCCTTCGCATGCCGGCCGGCCGCGACAGCCGGTCCGCCGACGGCGTCACGGAGGCACGAGCCAGTGAGGAACGCTCCGGCGAAGAGCGCCGCGCGGGAAACGGTCTGGAACGCACCGGGCATGCCCGCCCTGCTGCTCCTGACGGCGACGGGCTTCTCGGGGTTCGCGGTGCTGCTGCCGACCGCGCCGCTCTGGGCCGTGTACGGCGGGGCCGATGCCGCCGGCGCCGGTTCGGTCAACGCCGTCCTGATGCTCTGTACCGTGTTCGCCCAGTCCCTGGTTCCGACGGCGATACGACGTCTCGGCTGGCGTACCACGCTGGTCTGCGGGATGGTCCTGCTCGGTGTTCCCTCGCTCCTGCATCTGCTGTCCGCGCAGCTCGGCGCGGTGCTCGCCCTCGCCGCGGTGCGCGGACTCGGGTTCGGGGTGCTCACGGTCTGCGGCGCCGGTGCCGTCGCCGAACTCGTCGAGCCCGCGCGGCGCGGGCAGGCGATCGGTGCGTACGGTCTGGCGATCGCCGGGCCGCAGTTCATCCTGGTGTCGACGGCACCGTGGGCCGCGCAGAACCTCGGCTTCGGGGTCGTGTTCGCCATCGGCGCGCTGCCCCTGCTCGGCGTGGCTCCCGCGCTCCGGCTGGCCCGCCGGCTGGACGCCCGCCCGGCCGGGGCCGGGAACACGGCCCACCAGGACGCCGTGCGGGACAAGTGGGCCGCGTACCTTCCGCTGCTGCGGCCGATGCTGCTCCTGCTCGGGGTCACCACGGCGGGTGGCGCCCTGATCACCTTCGCCCCGCAGATGAGCGACGACCCCACCGCGACGCTGGCCGGACTGCTGCTCCTGACGGGGACGGCGGCCCTCTCCCGCTGGCGGTTCGGGGCGCTGGCCGACCGGTACGGGACGGGGCCGTTCCGCTGGCCGCTGGTGATCGTCACGGTGGTCGGGCTCACCCTGACGGCCTGGGCCGTGACCACACCGGGGACGACGGACCCGGTCCCACTGCTGGCCGGGATGGCCCTGGTCGGGGTCAGCTACGGCGGGCTGCAGAACCTGACCCTGGTCGACGCCTTCGCCGCCGTCGACAACCGGTCCAGCGGTATCGCGAGCGCCGTGTGGAACGTCGGGTTCGACGCCGGTACGGGAGTGGGCGCCCTCCTCGTCGGATATCTGGCGACGGGGGCCTCGTTCTCCGTGGCGCTCATGGCCATGGCCGTGCTCTCCCTGGCCACACTGCCGCTCGCCTTCGCAGCTCGGCGCGGCGCCGGCACCCGCCGGCCGACCGACTGACACCGAACTATTTGGTATACCGTTACCTCATGGCTCATGTGATACTGACGAACGTCCGCCCCTGGGGTGCGGCGCCCGTGGACATCGTGGTGTCCGGCGCCGAGATCCTCTCCGTAGTGCCCGCCGGAACGGCGGACGGCGAGGATGCCCGCCTCGACGGTGGCGGTCTCCTGGCCCTGCCCGGCTTCATCAACGCGCACGCCCATCTCGACAAGAGCTGGTGGGGGCAGCCGTGGGTCTCCTACGGCGGCGAGGCAACGACCCAGGGGCGCATCTCCCACGAACGCGCGGAGCGTGACGGACTCGGTATCCCGAGCACGTCCTCGACCACCGCCGTGCTGCGCGAGTTCATCGCCAGCGCGTTCAGCGCACTGGCGATGCTCAGGTTCTCCCGTCCGACGAGGTCGAGGACGAGGGAGGCGCGCGGCGGCTGCGACGGGGACTGCGCCAGACCGATCGCCAGGCCCCCGGCGACCAGTGCCCCGTACGACACCTGGCCGAACGCCGCCATGGCCGCCACCACGACGACCGCGCCCAGCGCCCAAAGGCAGGCGATCATGAGCAGCCGGACCCGGTCGTAGCGGTCGCAGAGCACTCCGGCGAAGGGCCCCAGGAGCATGGGGGCGAGCCGTACGGCGGTGAACACGGCGAGCAGGAACTCGGAGCCGGTGGTGTCGAAGACGAGCCAGCCCATGACGAGCGTCTGGGTCCACGCGCCGCCGTAGAAGAACAGGTTGGAGACCCACAGGAGGCGGAATCCCGGACTGGTGCGCAGCGAGGCCAGGGCCTGCCGGGCACCCGCAGCCGCCCGCGGCTCCCTCGGCTCGGACGCCGCTGACGCCTCCACCGGCACTTTCCGCGACAACGCACCCCTCCTCGTCCGGCACCCCGCCCGCGGCCCGCGCCTTTCCGGGGGCGGGACCGGCCATGCACGGGGTGATCACTGACCGGGAATGGTATACCGAAAATGCGGGCCCGGTCGGGGCCGGATCGGCGGTAGGCAGGCGGGCGCGGTGCTCAGCGGCGCGGGAGCACGCTCTCGGCGAAGCCGTAGGCGGTCCAGTTCTCCTCCACCCGGCTGCGGACGCGGTCGGGGAACGAGTGCCGGAAGGATGTCGTGGCGCCCTTGGTGACGCCCTCGAACTGCTCGGGCAGCAGACAGCTGGTGACGGACTTGCCGCCGCGGCCGGTCCGTACCTCCTCGGGGGTGAGGTAGGGGACCATCGGAATGCCCGGGGCCTGCGGATAGCGGTACGTGCCGGTGCCGGGGTGGTGGCGGGTCGCCATGGCCCACACCACCTGGTCGATGTCGGTGATGTCGATGTCGTCCGCCACCAGCAGGACCTTGGGCACCAGCCATCCGGTGTGGGAGCCGAAGAGGACCTCGGCCACCGCGTCGGCCAGCTCCTTCTCGTTCATCCCGCTCCGCCCCAGCCGCCGGATGTCGATGGACACGACGATCCAGCAGGTCGCGGCTTCGTAGGAGCACCAGGCCAGGTCGACGGGCAGGCCGGCGGCGCGCAGCAGGTCCAGGCTGACGGCGGAGATCATGGTGCCCCAGATGGTGTGGTTCTCCTCCGGGGGCAGGCCCGCCACGCAGATCGGCAGGATGGGGTCGTCGCGGAAGGTCATCGCTTCGACGTGGAAGACGGGCTGCGGCTTGCTCTCGGCGAAGGCGTATCCGTGGTACTCCCCCATCGGTCCCTCGGGAGCGGTCTCGTCCGGGCTGATCCAGCCCTCCAGGACTATCTCGGAGTTGGCCGGGACGTGCAGGTCGTGCAGCTCGGCGCGGACCACCTCGACCGGACTGCCCGTGAGGGCGCCGACGTAGCCGTCCTCGTTCACCTCGGCGGGCAGTGGCATGCCGGCGGCGGCCAGGGCGGCGGGCGGGGCACCGAGCACCATGGCCCACGGTGTGGGCAGGCCGCGGTCGCGCCACATGGCGTGGATCATGCCGAGGTGCTGCTGGGCCATGGCCGGGCCGACCAGGGTGGTGCGCCCATGCAGCATGGTCCGGCTGATCGACCAGCTGGTCCACCGCCCGTCGGGGGTACGCACCACGTGGTAGCCGTAGGTCCCGAGGTAGCGGCCGCCGTCGTGTTCGTGCAGCAGCGGCACGGGGAAGCGCTCCAGGTCGACGTCGTCGCCGGTGAGGACGTTCTCCTTGCAGGGGCCGGTCTCCACCACGCGCGGCGCGACGGGTTCGGCGTGCATGGCAGCGACGAGGTGCTCCAGCAGCTCGCGCGGGGCAGTGTCGGCGGGGAGGCCGAAGTGGGCCGCGAGCCTGCCGTGGACGTTGCCGCCGGTGCCGCTCAGGCCGGCCGGTGCGCCGAGCATGCGGAAGCCTGCCTCGGTGCCGGTCGGATTGCTGAACAGCGGGGCGGGGCTATGCGTCTCGTAGACGCGCCGGGTAATGGCCGCGGCCTCCAGCAGGGGGCTGACCGGTTCGCGGATGTCGACGGCGTCGCCGGTGGCGAGCAGATTCTCGACGAAGTCACGGAAGTTGAGCGCGCTGCCTCGTTGGGTCATGACAGGGCCTTTCTCAGAGTGCGGTGGAGTGTTCCGGCCGCCCCACGGGCCGGGCGGGGTGGCGGGGTCCGCCGTTCGGTGACTGCCGGGCGCGGCGGGCCGGGCGGTCCGCGGCAGCCGCCCTGAGCCCCTGCCACCGCCGGGCGGTGGTGAGTTCGAGGTCGAACTGGTCGAGTACGCGGGCCACGACGTGCTCGACGATGTCGTCGATCCCGCGGGGCCGGTTGTAGAACGCCGGGACCGGCGGCATGATCACCGCGCCCATCCGCGTCAGGTCCAGCATGTTCTCCAGATGCACGGCCGACAGCGGGGTCTCCCGGGCCACCAGGACGAGCCGGCGCCGCTCCTTGAGCACCACGTCCGCGGCCCGGCCGATCAGCCCCTCCCCCTGGCCGGTGCGGATGGAGGCCAGCGTCTTCATGCTGCACGGCACGACCACCATGCCGTCGGTCCGGAACGATCCGCTGGAGATGGCGGCACCCTGGTCGTCCGGGCTGTGGCACACCGACGCGAGCGCCGCCACCTCGCGCGGCGAGTACGTCGTCTCCTGCGCCAGCGTGGTCCGCGCCCAGCGGCTGACGACCAGATGCGTCTCGACGTCCAGTTCCTTCAGCGCTTCCAGCAGGCGCACCCCGATGGGCGCGCCGGTGGCACCTGTCATGGCGACCACGAGCTTCATCGCACCGTCCTTCCGTTCACGGACGTCACGCACAGTTATTACGTACACGTCCTACTCAACTTCACGGTAAAGTACGTGTACGTCATAATCAACTCGGCGGAGGCAGCGGCGATGTCGCGGGAGAACGAGGAGCCGGGCGTCCGGACCGACGCCATCAGCGGAGTCGGCCCGCTGGCCCGGCAGCTGAACCAGGCGCACACCCGGCTCTGGTACGAGCGGGTGGATCAGGACCTGACGGGCCCTCAATTCACTGTCCTGACCCTGCTGTACGCCCGTGGCGACATGGATCAGGGCACGCTCGGCTCGCTGGCCCATCTCGACAAGTCGACCACCGCCCCGCTCCTGGACCGCCTGCGCCGGCGCGGGCTGGTGGAGCTGGCCCAGGACGCGAAGGACCGGCGCCGCAAGCTGGTGCGCATCACCGGGAGCGGCCGGGAACTGGCCGTCCGGCTCGCGCCCGCGGTGGTGGCGGTGAACGAGGAGATGCTGTCGCCGTTCTCGCCCGAGGAACGGGAGCAGTTCCTCGGCCTGCTGCGGCGCGCGGCGCAGCGGCGGGAGCGGTGACGGCACCGCCACCACGCTTCGGCGGTGTGCCGGGGGTGCCACCGGGCTTCGCCGGACAGCCGGTGCGCCCGCAGGGCGACGTGGAGTTCGGCGGCGTACGGCGCCGGCTCCGCCACGGCTCCGGTCGCGCTGCCGGGCACGCGCTCAGGAGACCTTGAGCGCTCCGGTGTCAGGCCGTCAGCCGGGCCGGGCTCGCCTTCGCCGCCGTGTCCGAGACCGGCTCCTCGGCCTTCGCCCAGGCGCTCGCCGCAGCGGGACGCGGAGTCTGCCTGGTCACCGACGACGCCCGCTTCGGCCTGTCCGAGCTGATCGTGCACACCCCGGACGGCCCGCTGACGGTCCCCCTGTACGCGGGGTGGGACGCCTCCCGCTACGCCCGCCCCGCCATCCACACCCTGGTCGACGGCCTGCGTACCTACTGCGAGCTCCGGATGCGGCGGCTCCCGGGGCTGTGACGGCCGGGGCGGCGGCCCCGTCGACGGCGCTACCAGTAGTGGCGCCGGCCACCGACCGCGTGCCCGGCGGCGCCCAGGATCCACAGGATGGCCCCGATCACGACGAGTACGACACCGATGGTCCACAGGATCGAGATTCCGGCGACCAGGCCGATGACCAGCAGAATGACACCGAGGACGATCATGACGCCCTCCAATCGTTCCGGTTCCTTCCAGTATCGCCCCGGGCCCCCTGGCCGCTCCACCGGCGCGTTCACACGTCCGGCAGGCGGCGCGCGGACCGGCGCAGGTAGCAGGCCCAGGTCAGCGCCAGGCACAGAGCGTAGTAGCCGAGGAACGCCACGTACGCGGCCTGTCCGTTCCCCGTTTCCAGGAAGGACTGGCGGAAGGCCAGGTTGACCAGCACTCCGCCGAAGGCGCCGATGGCGCCCGCCACTCCGATCAGGGCCGTGGTCCGGCGCCGTGAGCGTCGCTCGGCCTCGGCCGGCACGGCCCCTTCGGCGACCTCCGCCCGTGCCGTGGCCCGGAAGATCGCCGGGATCATCTTGTACGTCGAGCCGTTCCCCGCCCCGCTGAGGACGAAGAGCGCGACGAATCCGCCCAGGAACAGCGCCAGTGAGTGGTGCCGTGATGCCTCCAGTACCACGCCCGCGCCCACCGCCATCGCGGCGAAGGTCCAGAAGGTCACCCGGGCGCCGCCGTAGCGGTCCGCCAGGAGACCGCCCAGTGGGCGGGAGAGCGAGCCGAGCAGCGGCCCGAGGAAGGTGAGGGCCGCCGCCTTCACCGGGGTGTCGAACTGCTGGTGGAACTGGACCTGAAGGACCTGCCCGAAGGCGAAGCCGAAGCCGATGAACGAGCCGAAGGTGCCGATGTAGAGCAGCGACATCACCCGGCCGTGCCCGCTCCCCAGCACCTCGCGCATGGCGCCGCGTTCGCCGCGTGCGGTGGCGAGGTTGTCCATCCGCAGCGCCGCGCCGAGCGCCACCAGCACGATCAGCGGAAGGTAGACGAGGATCAGCAGCCGTGGGTGGGCGGCGCCCGCGGTGGCCAGCACCAGGAGGCCGAGCAGTTGCACGGCCGGTACGCCGAGGTTGCCGCCGCCGGCGTTCACGCCCAGCGCCCAGCCCTTGAGCCGTTGTGGGTAGAAGGCGTTGATGTTGGCCATCGAGGAGGCGAAGTTGCCGCCGCCGACACCCGCCACGGCGGCCACCGCGAGCAGGGTGCCGTACGAGACCCCGGGCTTCAGCACGATCCCGGCCAGCACGGTCGGAACGAGCAGCAACAGGGCGCTGAACACGGTCCAGTTGCGGCCGCCGAACCGCGCCACGGCGGCGGTGTACGGGATCCGCAGCACCGAGCCGAGTGCGGTGGGCAGAGCGGTGAGGGTGAACTTCTGGGCCGCGTCGATGCGGTACTCCGGGCCGAGGAAGAGCACCAGCACGGACCACAGGCTCCAGACGGAGAAGCCGATGTGTTCGCTGAGCACCGAATGAACCAGGTTGCGCCGGGCGATCCGGGCGCCTGCCAGGGTCCAGAATTCGTTGTCCTCGGGGTCCCAGCCCTCGATCCGCCGGGAGCCGGTCCGGCCGGTGGTGACGGCTGCGGTGGCGGTGCTCATCAGCGCACCTCCGCAGCGGCCGCCGCGGCCACGCGCACGGGCCAGACGCGCAGGTCGGCGGGGCTGCCGTCGGGGGCGTGCGCCTCGTCCAGGCAGCGTCCGGTGCGCAGTTCGAAGGTGTGCTTGAGCATCGGGGAGATCACCACCGGTACGCCGAGCCGGCTGCCGAGCAGTCCTCGGGAGATGACATGGGCGCCGCAGAACGGGTCGCGGTTGGCCAGCGCGTGCACCGTGCCGCCACGCTCGCGGAACAGCGCGACCTGGTCGCCCCGCGGGCCGACCAGCACGGCCACTCCGCGCCCCGGGGCGAGGTCGCGGTACCTGCAGACCGGCGTCCAGCTCCCCCCGTCGTCGATCTCCACCACTGCTTCGGTGTGCTCGGTCGGTTCGGTCCCGTTCATCGTGTACGTACCTCCAGGGCCGGTCCGGCGATCAGGGCCGGAGTGAGGGGGAACCCGTCCTCGTCGGGGCGGGCCGGGCGGATCCGGTCGCGTTCGTGGACGAAGCGCACGGTGGGGTCGGGTGTCCCCGGGGCGTTGGCGAAGGAGACGAAGCGGCGTACCCGTTCGGGGTCGGCCAGGGTCGCCGCCCACTCGTCCTCGTACGTCTCGACGTGCCGTGCCATCAGTTCGTCGAGGTCCGCGCAGATGCCGAGCGCGTCGTCCAGGACGACGGCGCGCAGATGGCCGAGGCCGCCCTCCAGGCGTTCCAGCCAGGGGGCGGTGCGCTCCAGGCGGTCGGCGGTGCGGATGTAGAACATCAGGAACCGGTCGATGGTGCGGATCAGGGTGTCGTGGTCCAGGTCGGCCGCCAGCAGATCGGCGTGGCGTGGTGTCGTGCCTCCGTTGCCGCCGATGTAGAGGTTCCAGCCCTCCGAGGTGGCGATCACCCCGAAGTCCTTGCTCTGCGCCTCCGCGCACTCCCGGGCGCAGCCGGACACCGCGGACTTGAGTTTGTGCGGTGCGCGCAAGCCCCGGTAGCGCAGTTCCAGTTCGATCGCCAGGGCCACGGAGTCCTGTACGCCATAGCGGCACCAGGCCTGCCCGACGCAGGACTTGACCGTGCGCAGGGCCTTTCCGTAGGCGTGGCCGGACTCGAATCCGGCGTCCACCAGGCGGCGCCAGATGCCCGGCAGCTGGTCGACGGTGGCGCCGAACAGGTCGATCCGCTGGCCGCCGGTGATCTTGGTGTAGAGGCCGTGGTCGCGGGCGATCTCACCGATGGTGATGAGTCCTTCGGCGGTGATCTCGCCGCCGGGGATCCGGGGCACCACGGAGTAGGAGCCGTTGCGCTGGAGGTTGGCCAGGAAGTGGTCGTTGGTGTCCTGGAGGGCGGCCTGTTCGCCGTCCAGGACATGGCCGTTGCCGAGGGCGGCCAGGATCGAGGCGACGGTGGGTTTGCAGATGTCGCAGCCCTCGCCGTTGCCGTGTTCGTCGATCAGCCGGGAGAAGTCGGTGATGCCCTTGACGCGGACTATCTCGTAGAGCTCGGCGCGGGTGTGGGTGAAGTGTTCGCACAGGCCGCGGGCCACCTCGTGCCCGCCGGCCGCCAGCTCCTCGGTGAAGATGGAGCCCAGCAGTTTGACGCAACTGCCGCACCCCGTGCCGGCCTTGGTGCACTTCTTGACCTCGGGGACGGTACGCATGCCCTGTTCCGTCACCGCCGCCCGGATGGCGCCCTTGCTGACGTTGTGACAGGAGCAGACCACCGCTTCGTCCGGCAGCACCAGGGGGCCCCGCCGGCCTTCCGCAGCGGCCGGAAGCAGCAGTTGTTCGGCCGGAGCGGGCAGTTCGGATCGGCTTGCGGCCAGCGGGCGGAGTGCGGCGTACGACTCGGCGTCGCCGACCAGCACTCCGCCGAGCAGCCGGCCGTCCGGGCCGACCACCAGCTTCTTGTAGATTCCGGCCCTGCTGTTGGCGTAGAGAACTTCCAGCGCGCCTTCCGTGGCACCCAGCGCGTCGCCGAAGCTGGCCACGTCCACACCCAGCAGTTTGAGCTTGGTGGACGTGTCGGCGCCGGTGAACTCGGCTTCGCTGCCGGTGAGTTCGCGGGCGACCGTGTCAGCCATCGCGTAGCCCGGGGCGACCAGTCCGTAGACCCGGCCGTCGACGGCGAGTGCGCACTCTCCGATCGCCCAGACGTGCGGGTCCGCCGTACGGCAGTGTTCGTCCACCACGATGCCGCCGCGTTCGCCCACCGGCAGACCGCAGTCGCGGGCCAGCCGGTCGCGCGGGCGCACCCCGGCCGAGAAGACCACCAGGTCGACGTCGAGGCCGGTGCCGTCGGAGAGTGCCATGGTGCGGGCCCGGCCGTGTTCGTCGGTGTCGATCCGCTGTGTGCCGGCCCCGGTGTGGACATGGACGCCGAGGTCCTCGATCTTGCGCCGGAGCACCGCGCCACCGCCGTCGTCCACCTGAAGGGCCATCAGCCGGGGCGCGAACTCCACCACATGGGTCTCAAGGCCCATGGCCCGCAGCGCGCCGGCCGCCTCCAGGCCGAGGAGTCCGCCGCCCACCACCGCGCCGACGGAGGCCCGTCCGGCGCTCGCGGTGATCGCCTCCAGGTCCTCGATGGTCCGGTAGACATGGCAGCCCGTGGCATCGTGGCCGGGCACCGGCGGCACGAAGGGGTAGGAGCCGGTGGCCAGGACCAGGGCGTCGTAGTGCAGTACGCCGCCGCTGCGGGTGGTGACGGTGCGGGCCTCGCGGTCGATCCCGGTGGCCGGGTCGCCCAGCCGCAGATCGATGCCGTGCCGCTCGATGAACCCGGGTGGGCACAGGCTCAGTTCTTCCGCGGATGTGCCGGAGAACCAGCTGGTCAGATGCACCCGGTCGTAGGCGGGGCGCGGCTCCTCGGCGAGTACGGTGACCCGCCAGCGGTGGTTCTGCTCGGCGGCCGGCTGCTCGGACAGGGCTTCCAGGAAGCGCTGTCCGACCATGCCGTGGCCGACCAGGATCAGGGACTTCTCGATCACGGGCGGTCTCCTCGGGTGGCGTCACGGAGGGTCATCGGTCGGTGGTGAGCATGTCGAGTGGGTTCTCGGGCAGCGGGTCGTCACGCTCGTAGGCGCGGGCCAGGTCGCCGGCCGCGGCGAGATCGCCGAGCAGGATGCCGCCGACGAGGCGGTCGCCGCGGAGCACGAGCTTCTTGTACGAGCCACGGGTCGGGTCGACCAGGCGCAGCACATCGGTGCCGGGGAGGTCCTCGCCCACCTCGCCGAAGGCCGCGTACTCCAGGGGTCCCGCGGTGAGCCGGGTCATCGGGCGTGAGCCGGTGTAACGGAGGTCCTCGCCGGTGCCCGCGAGCCGGGCCGCGAGCAGATCGGCCTGCTCCCACGCGGGGCCGGCCAGTCCGTGGACGGTCCCCCGGTGTTCGGCGCAGTCGCCGATCGCGTACACCCCGGGCGCGGAGGCCGCGAGCCGGTCGTCCACCACGACTCCGGAGCGCACCGCGATCCCGGCCGCGTCGGCCGGGCCGGTGCGCGGCCGGACCCCGCAGGCGAGCACCACCAGGTCCGCGTCCAGCAGATAGCCACTGGTCAGTTCGACCCCGGTCACGCGTGTTCCGCCGCGCAGGGCCCGGGCCCGGTTGCCCGGGTAGGTCGCCACACCCAGTGCGGCGAGGTGGCCGCGCAACGCGTTCCCGGCTGACTCATCGAGGTGACGTTCGATCAGATACGGTGCCTGGTGGACGATTTCCACCGGAAGGCCGAGCGCGGCCAGTGCGCGGGCGGCGCTCACCCCGAGCACCCCGCCGCCGATCACGACGGCGCGTTCGGCTCCGGCGGCGTCCTCGGCGAGGCGGGCGCAGTCGGCGAGGGTACGGAAGGCGTGCACCCCCTCCTTCAGCCCGCCTCTTCGCCCGCCGCCGCTCCCGTCCGGTCCGTGCAGGCCGCGCAGGGGCGGCAGTACGGGGTTGGCGCCGGTGGCCAGGACCAGTTCGTCGTAGCGGGCCGTTTCGCCTCCGGACAGCCGCAGCCGGCGTTCCGCGGGGTCCAGGCCCACAACTTCGCAGCCGGTGCGGACGGTCGTTCCGGCGCCGTGCGGCAGCGCTATCGCCTCCGGGTCGTGGCGACCGGTCAGTACGTCCGCCAGCAGCACCCGGTTGTACGGGCCGCGCGGCTCCGCCCCGTACAGCACCACTTCCGCGTCGCCGCCGTGCGCCCGGTACTGCTGCGCGAACCTGGCGGCCGCCATTCCGGCGCCGGCCACCGCGATCCGGCGGCTCATCGGACCCGCTCCACACGCACGGCGCAGACCTTGAACTCGGGCATCCCGGAGGTCGGGTCGAGGGCCGGGTTGGTGAGCGTGTTGGCCCGTCCGGCGCCCGCCCAGTGGAAGGGCATGAAGACGGTGTCGGGGCGGATCGCCGCGGTCACCCGGGCGGGGGCCACCGCGCGGCCGCGCCGGCTGGTGACCCTGAGCGGGTCCCCCTCGGCGACGCCCAGCCGCGCCGCGAGCCGCGGGTGGAGTTCGACGAACGGGCCGGGCGCGGCCCGGTTCAGTTCGGGCACCCGGCGGGTCTGGGCGCCGCTCTGGTACTGGGAGAGGACCCGCCCGGTCGTGAGGTGGAGCGGGTACTCCCGGTCGGGTTCCTCGGCGGCCGGGCGGTGGGTGACCGGGGCGAAGCGGGCCCGGCCGTCCGGGGTGGCGAAGCGGTCCAGGAACAGCCGGGGCGTGCCGGGGTGATCCTCGTCGGGGCAGGGCCAGAACACCCCGTTCTCGTTCCGGATCCTCGTATAGCTGATCCCGGCGTAGTCGGCCGCACCGCCGGCCGAGGCGCGGCGGAGCTCCTCGAAGGCCTCCTCGGCCTGTTCGGGGAAGCCCTCGTCCACGCCGAGCCGGGCGGCCAGTTCACGCAGCACGTGCAGGTCGGTGCGTACGCCCGGTGGCGGGGTCAGCGCCGCCCGGCGCAGGATCACCCGGCCCTCCAGGCTGGTGGTCGTGCCGGTCTCCTCCGCCCACTGTGCCGCGGGCAGCACCACATCGGCGAGTTGCGCGGTCTCGGAGAGCACCAGGTCGCTGACCACCAGGAGGTCCAGGGCCCGCAGCCGCTCGGTGACGTGGGCGGCGTTCGGCGCGGAGACCACCGGGTTGGAGCCCATCACCAGCAGGGCCCGGGCGCCGCCCGCCGTTCCCAGGCCGTCCAGCAGTTCGTAGGCCGAACGGCCCGGTCCCGGCAGTTCGTCGGGGTGCACACCCCAGACGTCCGCGATGTGTGCGCGGGCGGCGGGGTCCTCGATCGAGCGGTAGCCGGGCAGTTGGTCGGCCTTCTGGCCGTGCTCCCGCCCGCCCTGTCCGTTGCCCTGTCCGGTGAGGCAGCCGTACCCGGAGCCGGGCCGGCCGGCCTTGCCCAGCGCCAGGCACAGGTTGATCCAGGCGCCGACGGTGTCCGTCCCCTTGCTCTGCTGCTCGGGGCCGCGCGCGGTGAGCACCATGCCGGTGGGGGCGTCCGCGAAGAGCCGCAGGGCCTCGCGGAATTGGTGGACGGGGACGCCGGTCAGCGCTTCCACCCGTTCCGGCCAGTGTGCCGTCGCGGCGGTGCGGGCCGCCTCGAAGCCGGTGGTGCGTTCGGCGACGAACGCCCGGTCGATCCGGCGGTCGGCGACCGCCAGGTGCAGCAGGCCGAGCGCGAGCGCCAGATCGGTGCCGGGGACGGGTTGCAGATGCAGGTCGGCCTGTTCGGCGGTACGGGTGCGTCGCGGATCCACCACGATCAGGGTGCCGCCGTTGGCGCGGAGTTCGGTGAAGTAGCGCAGTGCGGGCGGCATGGTGTCGGCCGGGTTCGCGCCGACCAGGATCACGCAGCCCGTCGTGGCGATGTCGGCCATCGGGAAGGGCAGTCCGCGGTCCAGGCCGAAGGCGATCCGGTGCGCGGCGGCCGCCGAGGACATGCAGAACCGGCCGTTGTAGTCGATGTTCGGGGTGCGGAGCACCACCCGGGCGAACTTGCCGAGCAGATAGGCCTTCTCGTTGGTGAGCCCGCCCCCGCCGAAGACCGCGACCGAGTCCCGCCCGTGGCGCCGGCCGGTGGCCGCCAGCCCGGATGCCACCCGGTCCAGGGCCTCCCCCCAGGACGCCTCGCGCAGTTCGCCGCCCCGCTTCTCGCGTACCAGTGGCGCGGTGAGCCGGGCCCCGGAGCGGAGCACGGCGGTGGCCGACCGGCCCTTTCCGCAGAGCGCGCCGCGGTTGACGGGGAAGTCGGGGCGCTCCAGTACCTGCGCCTCGCCGCCGTCCTGCGGCGCCCGCAGGCGCATGCCGCACTGCAGTGAGCAGTACGGGCAGTGGGTGTCGGTCGTCGTCATGCCCCGAGCGTCGGCGGACGCCGTTTCGCGACCGGGTCGGCCCTGTTGCGACCGGGGTACGGCTCCTTCACCGGCCGCCGGGCCCGGGGTGACATGGCGGAAATCCCGCGTAACATCGCGGGGCCTCCCGCTTACGGCGACGTGATGGCGGCGCAACCTGACCGAAACAGCGCCGCCGGAACCTCAGGACATGAACAGCAACCGGCCTGCGGGCCCGCTCGTCGGCTTCACCATCGGGGTCACCGCCGCGCGCCGGCGGGAGGAGCTCGTCGCGCTGCTGCGCAGGCGCGGCGCCACGGTGGTCGAGGCGCCCGCCCTGCGGATCCTGCCGCTGGAGGACGACGCGGCGCTGCGCCGGGCCACCGCGCGCTGTCTGACCGGGCCGCTCGACTATGTGGTGGCGACCACCGGGGTCGGCTGGCGCGGCTGGCTGAGCGCGGCCGACGGCTGGGGGTACGGCGCGCGCCTGGCGGAGGTGTGCCGGGACGCCGTGGTGCTCACCCGCGGCCCGAAGGCGACCGGCGCGGTGCGGGCCGGGGGCCTGAGCGAGACCTTCTCCCCCGCCACCGAGACCACCGACGCGCTGCTGACCTGGCTGCTCGCGCGTGATCTGCCCGGCAGGCGGATCGCCGTGCAGGAGCACGGGGTGCCGCTGGACGCGTTCTCCGCCGCGCTGCGCGAGCGTGGCGCCGAGGTGATCACCGTTCCGGTCTACCGGTGGGGTCCGCCGGCCGATCCGGCGCCGCTGCGCCGGCTGGTCGAGCAGACGGTCCGTCGCGAACTGCACGCGCTCACCTTCACCAGCGCACCGGCGATCGACGCCTTCCTCGCCGCCGCGGCCGGACTCGGGCTGGGCGACGAGGTGCTGACCGCGCTGCGCCGTGACGTGCTGCCGGTCGGTGTGGGGCCGGTCTGTGCCCGGCGGCTGGAGGAGGCCGGGGTTACGGTGCGCTGCCCCGAGCGGGGGCGGCTCGGGGCCATGGTGCGGACCGTCGAGGCGGCGCTGCCGGCGCACGCCAGACGTGAAGTACGCGCCGGGCCGAGCACGTTGGTGCTCCAGGGCAATGCCGTACTGATCGACGACGGGCCGCCGCTGCGGCTTCCGCCGCTGCTCGCCGCGGTGCTGCGGGCGCTGGCCGAGCAGCCGGGGCGGGTACTCAGCAGGGCCGAGCTGCTGCGCCGTGTCTGGGACACCGGCCAGGCCGACGATCACGCGGTGGAGGCGGCGGTCGCCCGGCTGCGCGGGGCGCTGGACGGGCATGCCCGGCTGGTGCGTACGGTTCCCAAGCGCGGCTACAGCCTGGCGGCGGCGGTATGAGAGGCGAGCGGGCGGCGCCGGCCCTACTGGCCGTCGCGCACGGCACCCGCGACCGGGCGGGCATCGCCACCTACCGGGCGTTGCTCGACCTGGTACGTGCCCGGCGGCCCGGTCTGAAGGCCGAACTGTCCTTCCTCGACCTCGCTCTGCCGGCGCCGGCCCAGGTGCTCGCCGCCTCACGCGGGCCGGTGGTGCTGGTCCCGCTGCTGCTGAACACGGGCTATCACGTGACGGTGGACCTGCCCGCCGTCCGGGCCGCCGCGCCCCACCCGGACATCCGGCAGGCGGCGCCGCTCGGCCCGGACCCGCTGCTGGCCGCCGCCCTGGCCGACCGGCTGGCCGAGGCGGGCCGGACCTCGGGCGGCCGCGGATCGTCCGGGCCGGACGCCGTCGTACTGGCGGCCGCCGGGTCCACCGATCCGGCGGCCGGTGCGGACACCGCGGTGATGGCCGAACTGCTCCGGCGGCGGCTGGGGTGCCCGGTGGTCGCCGGCTACCTCTGCGCGAACGCGCCGTCACCGGACGAGGCGGTGCGCTCCCTTCGGGCCGCGGGCCACCGGCGGGTGGCGGTGGCCCGCCACCTGATGGCCCCCGGCCATTTCGCCCGCCGCACGCAAGGGGCCGGGGGCTGCTTCGTATCAGCCCCGCTCGGTGCGCACCCCGACGTGGCGCGCCTGGTGCTGAAGCGCTTCGACGAGGCGTCCGGGGAGCCGGCGGGGCGTGCGGCGGACGCGGCTACTCGAACCGCGTGACGTCACCGGCGCCCCGGCGGACGATCTCGGGTCCGCCGCCGGAGAAGTCGATGACCGTGGTCGGCTCGGTGCCGCAGTCGCCCGAGTCGAGCACGGCGTCCACCACATGGTCGAGCCGTTCCTTGATCTCCCAGCCCTGCGTCATCGGCTCGTCCTCGTCGGGCAGCAGCAGGGTGCTGGACAGGAGCGGTTCCCCGAGTTCGGCGAGCAGCGCCTGGGTGACCACATGGTCGGGGATCCGGACGCCGACCGTCTTCTTCTTCGGGTGCATCAGCTGGCGCGGCACCTCTTTCGTCGCGGGGAGGATGAAGGTGTAACTGCCGGGCGTCGCCGCCTTGATCGCACGGAACACATCGTTGTCGACCTGCACGAACTGACCCAGCTGGGCGAAGTTCTGGCAGACGAGTGTGAAGTGGTGACGGTCGTCGAGGTTCCGGATCGAGCGGATCCGGCCGATCCCGTCACGGCTGCCGAGCTGGCATCCCAGTGCGTAGCAGGAGTCCGTCGGGTACGCGACGAGCGCCCCTGACCGGATGCTGTCGGCAACGCTGCTGATGGTGCGCCGCTGAGGGTTCTCGGGGTGCACGTCGAAGTACTTCGCCATTCGCGGAGTCTAAGGGCTGTCCGGTATCCGTCCCTCGCTTCGAGGCGGACAACGCCGTATCGGGTGAGCGGCGGGCAGCCCCCCGGCCCATCTCCACAGCGCCGGGCTCACCACCGCGACGTTTTGATATGACTGATATCTTACGAATGTCTCTTATGGCGAGCCGGCGGTGCCGGACCGTGCCGCCCACGCGACGGGAGCATGGAATGAACGGTGGACCCGAACCCATGAGCGCTGCCGCCCGCAGGGCCCTGGAACAGGAGCTCGCCGACCTGCGCACCGAGCGCGCCACCGTCGCCGCCACGCTGCGCGGCGGGGAGCAGGTGGGCGACCGGGCCGACGAGGCCGACGAGTTGCAGCGCGGCACGGATCTCGACCATTTGGACACCCGTATCGCCGAGATCGACGGCCGGCTCCGCGAGGCGGACGTCGCGGGGCCGCCCTCGACCGACAGGGTCGGCGTGGGCAGCACGGTGAAGGTGCGGTTCGCGGACGCCACGGAGACGACCATCCGGATCAGCGAGTTCCCCGAGGCACTGGACCGGACGCTGGTCACCGCCGACAGCCCGCTCGGCAGCGCGCTGCTCGGCCGTCGCGCCGGCGAGACCGTCACCTATCACGCGCCCGGGGGACGTACCACCGCTGTCGTGCTGTCGGTGGGCGATGAGAGCGCCTAGGCCAGTTCGTCGGGAGCGGCGTACGGCATAACCACTCGACCCGACGGACAGGCCCTGGCGGCCGGTCCGGTTCGGTGATCGCCGGGTCGGTGCCCGGCACGCCCGGGTCATGGCGTGCGGCAGTGTGATCCTGCTCCGGACCGTCATGCCCACCGCCTGACCGCCGAGGCCCTTGGGTTCCGCGCGTCTCCTTGCGGGATGTGCGGGGCTTCCGGGCGGCCCGGGTTGCCGAGGCCGGCCCGGCCGGTCGGACTGTCGGTCCGGGTGCCCGGCGCGGTGCGGGCCGCGGTGAGGACGGGCGTACCGGCCAACTGCCCCGGGTGCCGCGGGGCATTGTGGCGGTGCACGTGTGTCATGCCACTGCTTTCCCGGTCCATGACCGCCTCCCGATCCTTGTAGAGCACAGGGGCCGGTCCGCCCTCGTGGCCACGCGTTCGTGTCACGCGCCGGAAGGGACGCGTGGGCGGCCACCAGGTGAACTCGTCCCGGATCCCCCGGTCATACGACTACGGCGCGGTAACTATGGCTGAATGACTGTGGATCACCGGGAAGCCCGCCGGTCGTCCACACCCGAGGGCTCCGTCGACCGCGACGACCGACCGCGATGGCCGACCGCGATGGCCAATCGCGATGGCCGACCGCGTGAACCGGTCGCGACGTTCGCTGCGGGGGGAAACGCGGAGAGCGCGCGGGAGCGCGTCAGGAAAGGAAGCCCGATGTCACACCAGCCCCAGCCCTGGTACCGGCCACGCCCACCGCAACAGCCGGTTCCGGACAACCCGTACGCCTCGGGGGGACCCAACCCGCCGGGGCCACCGCCTCGCGGGCGCTTCGGCAGGGGGCCGGTGATCGCGACGGTCGTCGTGCTGCTGCTCCTGGTGACGGGCACCGTGGTGTACGTCGTAGGCGGCGGCCGGCAGGACAGCACCGCCGCCCCCGTGGCGGAGAAGTCCCCCGGTCCGTCCGCGACGCGGACCGCTCCCCACCCCTCCGCGACCCCCACGCCCAAGTGGAAGCGGATACCGACGACGGAGGAGATCAACGCGGGACGCAAGCCGGAGGACGCGACCGGGTGGATCGTCGACGACCGGACCGATCTGCCCGGACGCAACATCAAGCTCTACGACCTGTGGATCGTCGGCGACACCGTCGTCCAGGCCATGCACAAGAAGGTCACCGCCTACCGGCTGTCCGACGGGGCCGAGGCGTGGAGCGTGTCCTTGCCCGCACCGGTCTGCGAGACCCCGGCCGACCCGACCCCCGACGGCAAGGTCGTCGTGGTCTACAAGAGCAGCAACGCCCGGAGCGGCAACCGGTGCAACCAGCTCCGGATGATCGATCTGCGGACCGGAAGGGCCGGCTGGCACAAGGTGCTCACCGAGACCGGGTCCATGGACGACACGATCATCGTGCACACCGCCATCAGCGGCGGCACTCTCGCGATCGTCCAGAGCATGCGGGCAGCCGCGTACCGGGTCGAGGACGGGAGCAAGCTCTACGACATTCCCATGGAGACCTCCGCGAAGTGCTACCCCGACCGGGTGGCGGGCGGCAGCCGTCTCCTGGTGAGCTCCGACTGCGCGATCAGCGTCGACGGCGCCCGGAGCTACAGCCAGCTCCGGGAGATCGATCCGCGCACCGGCAAGGTTCGCTGGCGGTACCGGACCCGGACGGGCTGGAAGGTCGGCAAGGTGCTCTCCGCCGACCCGGTCGTCCTCACCACCGTCCACAACGAGGAGCGCACCGACAACTGGCGGGTCGTCTCCCTGGGGGCCGGAGGAAAAATCCGTACGACCATCGACGCCAGGCCGAAGGGGTTCAAGTTCTGCGCCGACAAGGACAGTTCGGACACCCACCTCCAGTCCTGCGCCGGGACCGCCGTCGGCAGGAACACCGTCTTCCTGGGCGGCACCGACCGGGCCGGCGGCTACGACCTCGGCACGGGGAGACTCGTCTGGGGTGTGAAGTCCGCGGACAGCAGCCTCTATCCCCTGCGCGCGGCGGACGGCACTTCCGCGTTCGTCTACGAGGCGGCCTCGACGACCCGGCCGGGCGGCGTCCTCCGTATCGGCCCCGGCGGCGCGGACACGGAGAGGACGGTGATGCGCCACCCCGCACCGGCCCGGTCCACGGAGTCCAGGATGTTCGCCGGGAACCTGGCGTACGTGAACGGCCGGATCGTCATCACCCCGTCGGGCGTGAACGGCTCCGACAGCGAGCACGAGGCCCGCATGCTGTCCTTCGCCCCCGCGAAGCCCTGAGGGGTCAGCCGGTGACGATTCCGGTGACGAGGTTGATCGTGGTGGCCAGGATGCTGGCGCCGAACACGTAGGACAGCAGACAGTGCCGGAGGGCGATCGCGCGGATCGTGGAACTGGAGACGTCGGTGTCGGAGACCTGGTAGGTCATCCCGAGGTTGTAACTGAAGTAGAGGAAGTCGACGTACTTCGGCCGGTCCCGCGAATTGAAGTCGATCCCGCCCTCGGAGGGGAGGTAGTAGAGGTACGCGTAGCGGGTGGCGTACATGAGGTGGAGCGACGCCCAGGCCATGAACACGCCGCACAGTGCCGTCGCGGCCGCGGCGTGGCCCAGGTCCGAGTGGCCGACCAGCAGCATCACCACGATGCCGAGCAGTCCGCACACGGCTGCCGCCACGACGACCAGCTCTTCGAGGACGGGGCGGAACTCCTCGCGCCGGACGTTGCGGTGGGTGGTGTCCGCGTCCATGGGCCACAGCGCGATCCAGCCCGCCACGACGAAGATCGTCTCCGCCGCCGCGATCCCGGCGAGGATGCCCAGCGGCCCGTTGGCCAGTACGCCGGTGACCGCACCGATCACCGCACCGACGATCACCGAGGCGATGAGCCGGGGAACTGCGGAGAGCGCCGGCGGACGGTTCATGGACGTCAAGGGTGACCACCTCGATGGCCCGGTGGATCACCGTGCCCGGCCGGGATGCCGCCCTCGGTGAACGGGGCGGGCGGGGTGCGTCCCACGCTATCCGCGCGGGCACCGCGGTGCAGCCCGGCGGCCCTCCGTGGACACGCCCCGAGTGGCGGGTGCCTGTCGGGCTGCATAGCCTGCCCGGCAAGGATCGTTTCTCACCCGTGCCCGAACGGTGGAAGGGTTGAAGGCCTTGAGCGCCGACCAAGACGAGCGACAGCCCCTGGAACCCGCGGTCGGGCCCGCCCCCGAGGGCGATCCGGAGTTCCGCCCCTACCACCACCCCGCCGCGGGCTGGGGTGCGGCGAAAAGCGTGACCGGTTTCCTGGTGCGCGAGGGTGCGCTGGTCGACGGTCCGCGGGCCATCATGCGGATGAACCACGAGAACACCGGGTTCGACTGTCCCGGGTGCGCGTGGCCGGACGACACCAAGGGCCTGCATCTGGACATCTGCGAGAACGGGATCAAGCACGTCACCTGGGAGATGACCCGCAAGCGGGTCGGGCGGGAGTTCTTCGCCCGCCACTCGGTGACCGAGCTGTCCGGGTGGAGCGACTACGACCTGGAGAACCAGGGCCGGCTGACCGAGCCGATGGTCTACGACGCCGAGTCGGACCACTACGTCCCGATCAGCTGGAAGGACGCGTTCGAGCTGGTCGGCAGCACCCTGCGCGGGCTGGACGACCCGGACCAGGCCTCGTTCTACACCTCCGGCCGGCTCGGCAACGAGGCCACGTTCCTCTACCAGTTGATGGCCCGGGAGCTGGGCACCAACAACCTGCCGGACTGCTCCAACATGTGCCACGAGGCCAGCGGCCGTGCCCTCCAGGCGTCGCTGGGCACCGGAAAGGGCACCGTCGATCTCAAGGACTGGGAGAGTGCCGACGCGCTGTTCATCATGGGGGTCAACGCCGCCTCCAACGCGCCCAGGATGCTCACCGCCCTCGCCGAGGCGTACCACCGGGGCGCCCGGATCGTGCACATCAATCCGCTCGTCGAGGCGGCGGCCACCCGCACCATCGTCCCCCACGACTTCACGGACATGGCGCTCTTCAGGACGACCCGGACCAGCACCCTCAATCTGCAACCGCGCATCGGCGGCGACATGGCTCTGCTGCGCGGCATGGCCAAGTCGATCCTGGAGCAGGCCGAGTCCGACCCCAAGGCGCTGGACCGGGAGTTCATCGAGCGGCACACCGCGGGCTTCGAGGAGTACCGGGCGCTGTGCGAGGCCACGCCGTGGGCGGAGATCGAGACCCAGTCCGGGCTGAGCCGCGCCGACATCCTCAAGGCGGCCCGGGTGTACGGCGAGGCCGACCGGTCCATCGTCAGCTGGTGCCTGGGGCTCACCCAGCACGAACACGGCGTCGACACCGTCCGGGAGATCGTCAACCTGCTTCTGCTCCGCGGCAATCTGGGACGCGAGGGCGCGGGCCCCTCCCCCGTGCGCGGGCACAGCAACGTACAGGGCAACCGCACCTGCGGCATCGACCACCGCCCCTCCGACGAGTTCCTGGACCGTCTCGCCGAGGTCTGCGGGATCCGGCCGCCCCGCGAGCACGGTATGGACACCGTCGACACGATCAAGGCGATGCAGCGCGGCGATGTGAAGGTGTTCGTCGCCATGGGCGGCAACTTCGCGCTCGCGGCGCCCGACACCCCGGCCACCCACGCGGCGCTGCGCAGCTGCGAACTCACCGTCCAGGTGAGCACCAAGCTCAACCGCAGCCACCTCGTCCACGGCCGCCGGGCCCTGATCCTGCCGTGCCTGGGCCGCACCGAGAAGGACCATCAGCGCAAGGGCGTCCAGAGCACGTCCGTCGAGGACTCGATGAGCATGGTCCACCTGTCCGTCGGCATGAAGCGCCCCGCCTCCCCGCACCTGCTGTCCGAGCCGGCCATCGTCGCCGGCCTGGCCCACGCGGCGCTGCCCGACAGCAACACGCCCTGGCACTGGTACATCGAGGACTACGACCGGATCCGCGACACCATGGCCCGGGTCCTCGACGGCTTCGAGGACTTCAACCGCCGGGTGCGCCTGCCGCTCGGCTTCCGGATCAAGCAGCCCGCCCGCGAACTGGTCTTCATGACCCCGTCCGGACGCGCCGAGTTCTCCGCCGCCGCCCTGCCCGACGTCGTGCCCGCCCCCGGCATGCTGGCACTGGGCACCATGCGGTCCCACGACCAGTGGAACACCACCATCTACTCCGGCAACGACCGCTATCGCGGCATCAAGAACCTGCGCACGCTCGTCTTCATGAACCGGGCCGACATGCGTGAACGCGGCATCGCCGACCTCGGTCCGGTCGACATCACCAGCACCGCCAGGGACGGCAGCCGGCGATCCGTCACCGGCTACCTCGCCGTCCCCTACGACATCCCCCGGGGCTGCGCGGCCGGGTACATGCCGGAGATGAACGTGCTGTGCGCGCTCGGCGACTACAGCACCCAGAGCGACCAGCCGATCATGAAACACGTCAAGGTCACCATCGATCCCACGGCCTGAGCGGCCCGTGCACGGCGCGTCGCCGGGCGCCGCGTCACCGCCCATCACCGCCCATCACCGCCACCGGCCGAACCGTCGCAGGAGCGGGTGGGCCCGTTGTTCCGCGGCGGCGGGTCCGGTGGGGTCGTGCCCGGCCGGCCGCGCACCGGGATCAGCATCCGTCGAGGTCCACCGTCGCCACGACGTTCGCGTTGCCCAGCCACCCCGTGGTCGCGTTGGCGAACCGCACCGCGCGGCCACGTCCTGGATGGGCCGGGTCGGGCAGCGCGACGGCGATGTGGTGCCGGCCGCGTGTGCCGGACGGTACGGGCAGCGAACCGCTGATCGTCGTGGTTCCGGGCGCGCGGTGGTCGTCGGCGGTCTCCGCCCGCCCCTGCGGCAGCCAGTTCCGCCAGTCCACGGCGACCGGCACCGACGAGACCGGCCGTGCCGCGCCGTCCAGCAGGAGCAGCCGCACCGGGCGGGGCTCCTTGGGCGCCGCGAAGCCGCGGTTTACCACGTCGACCTCGACCGGAATCTCCCCTCGGAAGGCGGCATGGCGCGCCGCGCGTGTCTCGATGCGGTAGCCGAGGTGGTCGCGGATGTACTCGAAAACGGTCCGCTCGGCCGAGGCGCCCGCGGCGTTGCGGAAGTAGCCGTCGGAGACGGGTAGCAGGGCGTCCCGGACCTGTTGCTCGGTGAGGAGATCCTGCTTCCACGCGGGCACGGTGACGGTGGCGTTGTGCGCGATCGACAAGGTGTCCCAGCGCAGTGTCTGCAGCCGCCGGGCGGTGTCCGGACCGGGGATCACAGCGCTCCACGCGTACGGGTCGGTGCTCTGCCCCTTGTCCCAGGGCATCTCGCCGTCCATGGCCCGGGTGGGTGACACATCGAGGTAGGCGGGCCAGCCGGCGTCGGACGGGACGTAGTAGTCCCACAGTCCGCCGCCGAGGGTGATGTAGTCGTTGTGGAAGCCGATCCGGTCGAGAATCGAGCGGTTCGTGACCATGTCCCGTTTGGCCGCGTAGCGCATCTGCGTGTGCATGCCCGGTGGGAGGGCCTGCACGAGGGATGTCATGATCGCGGTGACGGCGTCGGAGTACGTCTCATGCCGGTAATAGCTGCCGGCCCACTCACCCCAGGCTCCGAGGAATCCGGCCTGCCACACGGCAACCACATCACTGTTGCGCGCCACCACCGGGGCGAGCTGGGCGATGTGGCGCTGGATGTGCTGCACGGTGTAGCGCTGCTCGGCGCGCACGCCGTCGTCGTACGCCAACCGCAGCACCGCCTGGTAGCCCTTGGCGCGCAGCCCGGCGAAGACCCGCTCGATGTTGTCCAGGGCGCTCGGCGGAAGCTCGGTGGTGGCGAAGTCCCAGAGATAGAAGTAGAGCTGGGTGAGATCGGCCCCCGGCCCGTACTCGGCCTCCAGGGCGGTCAGCCGCTGTGCGGCGTCGGAGGGCTGGTCCTGCTCGTTGGCCCAGGGGCTGGTCAGGTCGATGGCGTTGTACGACATCTCGTAGCGGTAGCCGCGGCGGGGGTTGGCCGGCGGATCTCGGCCGTTCACGTCGTCGGGCCGGATTCCACGGTGTTGTGTCACCTCCCAGCCCGGCCGGGCCATGGCCTGGGAGGCGGGCATCGCCCAGGGGAGGGCGGCACCGGCGGCTGCGGCGGCGAGCAGTTCTCTGCGGGTGGTCAAAGCGGCTCCCCCGGGCGGCTGTTGTGGACTGCCGAGTGTGTTGTGGGAGCTGCACGCCCTGCCATGGACGGAACGCGTGGGCGGGTGGACTCTTGTGGCCCTCGGACCCCCGGTCCGGGAGCACACCGCCCTTCGTCCGGGAGTACACCGCCCTTCGTGACCGGGCGACTCACCAGGGTGACGAGCCGCTACTCGGGGTGTACGAGTTGTCCGGCCGCGCGCAGCGCCAACAGGGCCGCGAGCGTCACCCCGGGATGCGCAGCCAGCGCGACGACTCCCGGAGCACTCGCCAGCGGTGCGCAGAGCACTCCGTCGCCCGCCGGTATCGGGCGGACCCCTGCGGTCACCTCTCCCAGCACCGGTTCCCTCGGCAGTCCGAACGCCTCCCTCACCGCGCTCAGGGACTCACGCACCCGCGCCCGGGTCGCCGTCTCCGTCTCGCCGGGGACCATGTCCTCAGCTCCGACGAAGCCGTGCCGGGCGGACGGCCTGATCTCGAAATCCGGTGTGGACACCACCCGGTCCAGGCGTAGTTCCGGTGCGGAGAAGGTGAAGCGCGCGGCCGGGACACCGGGCACCTCGATGTCCTCGCCGAGCTGCTCGGCGAGGGCGGGCAGGCCCGTCCCGCAGGCGAGCACGATCCGATCTACGACAAGTGTCTCTCCGGCGCCCCGCAGCTCGTAGCCGCCCGCCCGCCGGGCCCGGACGCGATCCACCCGGGCGGCGACGACGGTGGCCCCGCCGGCCCGCGCGCGGGCGAGAAAGCCGTGCCGCAGGGCGTCCGGCTCGACCATGCCCTCGTCACTCGCGTACGCGGCGACCGGTGGCGGTACCCGCACGCCGGGAAGGATCTGCCGCAGAGCCTCCGCCTCGACGGTCGCGACGCCGGGACCCGATCGCTCGGCGAATCGAGCCGTCGCGGCTGCGGTCGATGCCCAGCTCACGGCGCCGTTCCAGGTGATGAGGCCGCGCAACGGCGGCGTCGCCGTCACGTCGCGCAGCGCGCCGAGCGACCGCGCGAGCTCGTCCCGATCGCGCGCACCCGACGGCGGCTCCGCCGCCGACCCGTGCGAGTTGAGCCAGCCGAACGCCACATCCGTCACCGGCGGCCGCGACTCCTCCGCCGTGCGGACCACGACGGACAGGCCACGGCGCACGAGTTCGTCCGCCACCGCCGCTCCCAGCACACCCGAGCCGACCACGGCGACGCGCATCACCGGCGGGCCTCCCGCCGGGTGCGGGTGACGCGGGCCGCTGTTGGGCGTGCGGCGCGAGCGACCGTGCGGCCGAGGAGCACGGGGCGGGCGGCATCGGGCGTCGGCTCACCGTGGAGCCGGGCCTTACCGACCTGGCTCTCAACGGCCGCGGGGATGGTCATGAAACCTCTCTCCTTCTACCTGAGCGGCTCTGACAGGGGGTTGGACGCGGGGACCGGGATCCGCTTTCACCACGGACCCTCAGTTGCGTCCACCGCGCTGCCAGCGCCGGGCCGTGAGTGGGGTGGGGCCGCCGGAGAACCGGTCTGCCAACGACTGGACCAGGCTCCGCGCCTCGTCCGGGAGCGCCCGCACGGCCGCGACCACCCCCGTCGTGCTCTCCCGGTCGTCGTCGACCAGGACGGCCACGAAGCTCAGCCGGCCGTCCGGCTCCGCGTCCGGCGACCACTGCTCGGCATCGCCCGGGGTGCGGGGACGCGCGGGCCACTGGGCGGTGACGAGCGTGTACGGGGCATCCGCCGCCGGCTCGCGGCGCAGCAGCACCTCCGCCCGGACTGCCGTGAACCCCTGGTAGAGGCCGGCCCTCCAGTACGGCTCCTCGGTCGCGAACCGCTCCGCGGCGGCGCGGTCGGCGAGGTCGACGATGTGCACGCTGCCCGTGTGCTCTTCTCCATCGTCGGACAGGGTGGGGCCGCGGAGTATCAACCGACCGTCGAACCGGTCCATGTAGGACCAGTGCTCCTCGCCGAACTCCAGCAGCTGGTCAGCGACCCCCGGCCTGTCTTGCGCGTGAACGTAGAACGTCATGCCGAGACGGTACCGGAGCGCTCGGGACAGGCCCCGGCGGCCGTCCTGCCGCCGTCCGCCCCACCTTCCCGCGGCCCCCGGAGAGCAGGCAATCGGCGGCGCTCGTGGCTCATGGCCTCCTGACCTCGGTCCGGGGCAGCCGTGTGGCCCCGGCGGCGGCGACCAGACAGAAGGCGAGCACCCACCAGAAGGTGTCACCGAACGCCGCGGAGATGTCCGGGCCGCGGGCGGACAGCCGGTTCTGCAGGACCACGGCGAGGGCGGCGGTGCCGATCGAACCGCCCACCGTGTTGAGCAGGTTGAGCGCTCCGGAGGCACGCGGGAGCTGCGCGGGCTCGATGCGGCTGTAGACGATGTTCATCACGGGCGCGCCGACCATGGCCATCCCGAAGCCGCGTACCACCAGGGCCGAGACGATCACGGCGTCCGGGAGTCCGTGGCCGAGCTGGGTGAACGGCACCGTTCCGGCGAGGATCAGCACGATGCCGGTGACCACCAGGGTTCTCGGCGCGACCTTGCTGATGGTGCGGTTGACCAGCACCGAACCCGCCGCCGCGCCCAGCCCCTGGGGTGCGAGCAGCAGTCCCGCCTCCCAGGCGGACATGCCCCGGCCGGTCTGGAAGTACAGCGGCAGCAGGAACATCGTGCCGAACACCGAAGCGCCGAGGACCAGCAGGGCGACGGCGGCGGCGCCGAAGGGGGGCCGGGCGAACAGCCGGGGGTCGACCAGCGGGGTGCCGCGGGTGCGCAGTCCGTGCACGGTGAAGCCGATCAGCATCGCCAGCCCGGCGGCCACGCCGACCGTGGCCGGGACGGTGCGCCCGTGGGCGACCTCGGTCAGGCCGTAGACCAGCACGGCCAGGCCCGGCGAGAGCAGCAGGGCCCCCCGCAGGTCGAACGCGGTGCGCCGGGTCGACGGGGGCACCACCGGCACATGGCGGCGGGCGAGCAGGACCGCGGCCACGCCGATCGGCAGGTTGACCAGGAACAGCCACGGCCAGGGCGCCACCGCGAGGATGGAGCCGCCGGCCAGCGGGCCGAACACCGGTGACAGCAGCGGGACGACGGCGACGATGCTGATGACCCGTCCGGTGCGGCCGGGGCCCGCGACACGGGCCAGCAGCGCCTGCCCGGTCGCGGGCAGCAGCCCGCCGCCGAGGCCCTGGACCACCCGGAACACGATCAGGCTGGTGACGGACCAGGCCGACGCGCACAGCACCGAGCCGAGGAGGAACACGCCGATGGCGGCGACCCAGGCCCGCCGGCCGCCGAAGCGGTCGGCCAGCCAGCCGGAGGCCGGCACGGCCGCGACCACGGCCAGCAGATAGGCGGTGGAGACCCACTGGATCTCGGCGACGGACGCGCCGAACTCCTCGGTGAGGCGGTCGATGCCGACGCTGACGATCGTGGCGTCCAGCGTGGCCATGAAGGTGCCGAGCACCAGGATGAACGCGATCCGCAGCAGCTGTCTGTCCACACGCTCCACCGGGGGCGCGGCGTCGGCGCTCATCGGCCCTCCAGCAGGTTCAGTACGTCGCGGTCGAGGTGTGCGTCCAGGCCGCGGAGCAGGTCGAGGAGTTCCCCGGCGAGCCCGTCGGTGTCCGTGCCGGCCCGGTGGGCGAGCACGCCGGTCCAGCCCTCGCCGTCCGGCATGACGGTCAGGGTCGCGGGGTGGTGGGTGGACTCCCGGAACCGGGTGCCGGTGACGGTGAGCCCTGGGGCGGGTTCACGCAGGCGGTCCGGGTCGACCGGGTAGTTCTCGAACACCACCATGCTGTCGAAGAGCCTGCGCCGTCCCGTGAGCCGTTCCAGGTCGGAGAGGGGGACATGGTGGTGTTCGACCAGGCTTCGCTGCCCGGACTGGAGGGCGGTGAGCGTCTCGGCGAGGGTCCCGTCGAGCCGGGCGCGTACCGGCACGGTGTTGGCGAGCAGCCCGATGATCTCCTCGACGCCCTCCAGCTCCGGCGGACGGCAGGAGACCATGGCGCCGAAGCAGACGTCGTTGTGGCCGGACCGCCGTGCGAGGAGCACCGCCCACGCGCCCTGCACCAGGGTGTTGAGGGTCAGCCCGCGCCGGGCGGCGAGCCGGGTGAGGTCCGCGACCAGGTCCGGGCCGAACGTGATGACCTCGGGCTCCTGCCAGGCCGGACCGGGTTCGCCGTCGCCCAGGTAGTCCCCCTCCGGCAGCCCGTCCAGTTCGGTCGCCCAGGCGTCGAGATCCGGCTCGTGCTCGGCGCACCAGGTCAGGTAGTCGGCGAACGGTACGGGGGCGGGCAGGGCCGGGGCCCCGCCGGTCAGCCGCGCGGTGTAGAGGGTGAAGAGTTCGCCGAGGATGCGGGGGGCGGACCAGCCGTCGGAGAGCGTGTGATGGCTGGTCATGACGAGGTCGGCGGCCTCGGGGCCGCGCCGGATCACGGTGAGGCGGAAGAGCGGGCCCCGGGCGAGGTCGAACGGCTCGGCGAGGTCGGCCGCCAGGACCGCGTCGGCCGGCTCGTCGGTGACGCGGAACTCCGGCCGGGGCCTCGTGGGGATCACCGCCAGCGAGGCGGGGAACACGGCGCCCAGGTTCGGGTGACGGGCCAGCAGGTCGTCGCCCGCCGCGCGCAGGGCGTCGGCGTCGAGCCGGCCCGCGAGGGAGAACGTCGACTGCACGGTGTACGGGTCGGGGCGCTCGGTCCGCGAGTGCCGCAGCATCACCTCCTGCAGTGGGGTGAGCGGCTGGACGCCGGCGACCGGGCGGTCCCGGTCGAGCGCTTCGATCTCCGGTGCCGCGGCGGTCCGCAGCAGCGCGGTCCTCAGGTGCCCGGCCAGGTCCTCGATCTCGGAGGTCGTGAACAGCGCGGCCGGCCAGGTGATCCGGACCCCGAGGGCGTCGTCGCGCACCAGGGCGTTGACCATCAGGCTGTACGGCAGGGGCATCGCGTCGGAGCCGTCGGAGCCGAGCGGGTCGGCGTCCGGGGGCGCCTGCCACGGTGTCTCCTGTTCCGGGGCGCCGGGGTACTGGCCGAGGTAGTTCCAGGCGATCTCCGGTTCCACGGGGTCCAGCAGACCGGCCGAGGTGAGGATGCCGTGTCCGAGGCCGTCGCCCTGGGCGCGCAGCCGCTCCTTGACCGCCTTCACGTCGTCGTCCGCGTCGAGCCGTACGGGGTGGATGGCGGTGAACCAGCCGACGGTCTGGGAGAGGTCGACCTCGCGCGGGCGGCCGTGGCTCTCCAGCGCGACCAGCACCTGCGGTGTCCCGCGCCATTCCCGTACCGCCTGGGCGAGCGCCGTCAGCAGGACGGCGTCCGGGGTGGTGCGGTAGGCGGCCGGCAGGGTCGTGATCAGGGCGCGGGTCGTGTCGGTGTCGAGCCGGAGCTCGTGGTGCGTGGCGGTGGCCACGGTGTCCCGGGACGGGTCCAGCGGGCCGGTGAGGGCCTCGGTGGCGTGCATCCGCTGCCAGTGCGGCAGTTCGGCACGCCGGTCGGCGTCGTGCAGCGAGCGCGCCCAGCCGAGGAACGACTGCCCGTGCCGGGTCAGCTCGCCACCGGAGTGGGCGTGTTCCAGGTCGTCCAGCAGGACGCGCCAGGACACGCCGTCGACGACCAGGTGGTGGGCGATCAGGGCGAGCCGGCCCGGCCGGCCGGGTCCCGCGTCGACCCACAGTGCGCGCAGCAGTGGACCGGTGCGCGGGTCCATCGCCTTGCGGGCAAGGGCGATCCCGGCGTCCACGGCGGCCCGCAGGTCGCCGTCCGCCCGGACGGCGGTCAGTACCTCTGCGCCGGTCACCGCGCCGGCCGGCGGGATGCGCAGCATGTCGCCGGCCAGGTGGGCCCGCAGCGCGTCGTGGCGGGCGAGGACGTCGTCGAGCACGGCCTGCCAGGTCGTCTCGTCGCCGCCCGGCGGGACGCAGATCTCCACCCACTGGCAGAAGCCGTCGGCGGCGGCCCCGGAGCGGCGCAGCAGGTCCCGCATGACCGGCGTCAGCGGCGCGTCGCCCACCGCGGGTGCCTCACCGCCGTCCAGGGTGCGGGCGCGGGCGGCGATTCCGGCGACCGTCTCCCCCTCGAAGACATCCTTCGGGGTCAGTCCGAGTCCCTGGCGCCGGACCCGGGAGACCAGTTGCAGGGAGACGATGCTGTCGCCGCCGATGTCGAAGAAGTTGTCGTCGGGACCGATGTCGTCGGTGCCCAGGACGTCCCGGAACACGGCGAGCAGGACGGCCTCCGCCTCGGTGGCGGGTTCGCGCCGTGCGGTGGCCGCGGTCTCGGGGGCCGGCAGTGCGGCGGAGTCGAGCTTGCCGCTGGGGCTCAGCGGCAGCCGGTCGAGGGGGACGAGCGCCGTCGGCACCATGTGGTCGGGCAGTTCCTCGGCGAGGTACGCGCGGACCTGTGCGGTGTCCAGGTCGGCGCCGTCGGTCGGGATGACGTAGCCGACGAGCCTGCCCTCCCGCATGATCACGGCGCAGGCGCGCACCTCCGGGTGGCCGGTCAGCGCGGACTCGATCTCGCCCAGCTCGACCCGGAAGCCGCGGACCTTGACCTGGTGGTCGGCGCGGCCGAGGAAGACCAGTTGCCCGTCCGGCCGCCACCGCACCAGGTCGCCCGTGCGGTACATCCGCTCGCCCGGCGGGCCGAACGGGTCGGCCACGAACGCGGCGGCGGTCAGGCCGGGGCGGCCGAGGTAGCCGCGGGCCAGGCTCGGCCCGGCGAGGTACAGCTCGCCGGTCACGCCGACGCCGGCCGGCTGGAGCCCGCCGTCGAGGACGTAGGCGCGGACGTTGGGGTCGGGGCGGCCGATCGGCAGCGGTCCCTCGTCGTCCGGGTCGTAGTGCCAGGTCGTGGAGTTGATGGTGACCTCGGTCGGCCCGTAGGCGTTGAACAGCGCCCTGCGGCCCTCGCCCCAGCGCCGGGCCAGCTCGGGGTCGAGCCGTTCGGCGCCGACGACGAAGAACACCTCGGGGTCGACGGTGCGGTCGTCGGGCATCGCGGCCAGGAACGACGGGAGCAGGTTCACCCCGGTCACCCGGTGCTCGACGATGTAGTCGAGCAGTTCGTCGCCGGGTACGCGCACCTCCTCGGGCGCGATCACGGACGTACCGCCGGAGAGCAGCGGCACCATGGTCTGCCAGAACGCGACGTCGAAGCCGGTCGACGCGAAGTGCAGGTACCGGTCGTGCTCGGTGACTCCGACGACCTCCTCCTGGAGTGCGATCAGGTCGGGCACGCCGCGGTGGGTGACGCCGACTCCCTTGGGGCGCCCGGTGGTTCCGGAGGTGTAGATGACGTACGCGAGGGCGTCCTCGGTGAGCCGTTCGCGTGCCCCGGCCGGGTCGGTGTCCGGTACGGCGGCGAGGGTGGCCGGGTCGTCGAGGCGCAGGACCGGGATCTCGCGCTCGACGGGCAGTTCGGCGCCGGTCGACACGACGGCGGCCGGTGCGATGTCGTCGAACATGTACGCGAGGCGTTCCTGCGGGTAGCTCGCGTCCATCGGCACGTACACCGCGCCCGCCTTGGCGACGCCGAACAGGGCCACGGTCATCTCGATGTCGCGGCCGAGCAGGACCGCGACCGGGTCCTGGGGCCGTACCCCGCGCGCGATCAGCGCATGGGCGAGGCGATTGGCCTCACGGTCCAACTCCGTGTAGCTCAGGCTGCGTTCGCGGCAGGCCAGGGCCTCGGCGTCGGGCCGGCGGTCCACCTGGGCGGCGAACTCGTCGAGCCAGTGGCCGCGGTTCCTGGCGGGTACGGCGGCGGTGCCGGTACGAAGCATCCGTGCCCGCTCGTCAGGGTCGAGGGCGGGCAGCCGGACCGCGGGCCGGGCCGGGTCGTCGACGATCTCCCGCAGCAGGTTGTGCAGCCAGCGGCCGTAGTCGCGCACGGTCGCCCCGGCGAAGGCGCTCGGCTGGTGGCCGAGGCCGATGGTGATCTCCTCGTCCGGGATCACGATGACGGTCAGCGCGTAGTGCGTGGCATCGGTGATGTCCACCCCGGCCAGGTCGAGCCCGGGGGCGAGCGGGGTGCGCTTCCGGCTGGAGAGCGGGAAGTTCTCCATGACCAGCATCGTGTCGAAGAGTTCGCCGATGCCGACCGCCCGCTGGATCTCGGGCAGGCCGACGTGGTGGTGTTCGGCCAGTACGACGCTCTCGGCGTGCACCTGTGCCAGGAGGTCCAGCGCGGTCGCGTCCTGGGTGTGCCGTACGCGCACCGGGACGGTGGTGCCGAGCTGTCCGATCATCGACTCCACGCCATCGACCTCGGCCGGCCGGCCGGACACCGGGCAGCCGAACACGACGTCGCGGCGGCCCGTGAGCCTGCCCAGCAGCAGGCCCCAGGCGGTCTGGAGCACCGTCGTCAGGGTGATGCCGTGTTCGCGGGCGAAGGCGCGCAGCCGGTCGCTGAACTCGCGGCCCAGGCCGACGGTCTCACGGCCCGGCCGCTCGACGGCGGTGCCGGTGCTCGCGGGTGCCAGGCGGGTCGCGTCGTCGACGCCGGCCAGCGCGTCCCGCCACGCGGTGAGCGATGCCTCCCGGTCGCGGCCCGCCAGCCACCGGAAGTACTCCGACAGCGGCGGGGTGGTGGGGGCGACGGGGCCGCCGCCCAGTTCGGCGTAGACGGCGAGCAGGGTGCGGCCGACCAGCGGCATCGACCAGCCGTCAAGCAGGGCGTGGTGGTTGGTGATCACCAGCTTGTGCTCGGCGGGCCCGACCCGGGAGAGCAGGAAGCGGATCAGCGGCGGCCGGGCCGGATCGAACGGGCGCTCCAGGTCGGCGCGGGCCGCTTCGGGGAACCGGTCGTCCTCCCGCCAGTCCAGGGCGACTTCGGCGGGGACGACCTGTACCACGGTGTCTCCGGCGGTGGCCAGGTAGACCCGCAGGGCGGGGTGGCGGCGCAGCAGTTCGCGTGCGGCCCCGGCCATCCGGTCCGGTTCCAGGTCGCCGACCAGGGTGGTCACGGCCTGGACGACGTAGACGTCGGTGTCGTGGTCGTCGCGGACCAGGGTGTGGAAGGACAGCCCGACCTGAAGGGGTGTGGCGGGCAGTACGTCGGCGATGCGGCCGGCGCGTTCCAGGGTGTCGATGGCGGCCTGGTCGAGTCCGGCCAGCGGGAGGTCCGACGGGGTGAGCCCGCCCTCGGTGTGGAGCGCGTGCGCGGCCAGCGCGTCCAGCGCGGCGGCCCAGGACTGCTGGAGGGCGGACACGGTTTCGGCGCCGAGCACCCCGGTCGCGGCGGTCCACTCGACGGCGAGCCGGGGCGCGCCCTCCTCGTGGACGAAGCAGTTGAGTGCCAGCACCTGTTCCAGGGCCTTGGCGCCGGGTTCGATCACCGAGAAGGCGTCCTGCTCCGGCAGGCGCCATCCCGTTCCGGGCAGCGGGGTGAACCGGCCCAGGTAGTTGAGCAGCACGTCCGGCGGCGGGGTGGCGGCGAGTTCGCGTCCGGCCTCCGGGTCGAGGTGGCGCAGCACGCCGTAGCCGACCCCGCCGTCGGGGACGGCGCGCCGGGCCTCCTTGGCGGCCCGCAGCGTCCGGCCGACGTCGTCACAGGCGGGCACACGCACCGGGTACTCGCTGGTGAACCAGCCGACGGTACGGCCCAGATCGAGGTGTTCGCGGCCGTGGCCCTCCATCGACACGGTCACCGCGTCGTCGCGCAGGCCCCAGCCGCGCAGGGCGAGCACCAGCGCGGCCAGCAGCACCTCGTCGACCCTGGCGCGGTACGCCGTGGGCAGGGTGGTCAGCAGCGCCTCGGTGGCCTCGGCCGAGGCCACGGTGACCGAGCGGTGGGCGGTCGACACCTTGTCGCGTGTCCGGTCCAGCGGCCTGGCACCCAGCCGGGCCGCGGAGCCGAGCGCGGTCCGCCAGTGGCCGAGTTCGCCGCGCCGCGCGCCGGATTCCCCCTGGCCGGCGAGGAGTACGGCGTGCCGCCGCCAGGAAGTCCCGACAGGTTCGAGCGTGCCGCCGGTGCAGGCGGTGTGCAGGTCGGGCAGCAGGATGCGCCAGGACACGCCGTCCATGGCGAGGTGGTGCACGACGACGACCAGCCGGTCCGGGGTGTCGTCGCCGGTACGGAGCAGGGCCGTGCGCAGCAGGTCGCCGGAGCGCGGGTCGAGTTCGCCCGCCAGTCGCCGGGCCAGGGCGGTCACGTCCTCGCCGTGCGCCTCGTCGACGACGGCCCGTACCAGTCCGCGGGGCAGTACGTCCAGGCCATCGCCGGCCCGCAGCCGCAGCGCGTCGTGGTGGTCGAGCACGGCCTGTACGCCGGTGACCAGTTCGTCGTGGCCGAGTCCGTCGACGTGCAGGGCGGTCCACTGCGCGTATCCGGCGACGGCGTCCACGTCGGGGTGCGGGTCGAGCAGTTCGCGCACGATCGGCGGGGCGGGCACCGGCCCGGTCGGGTCGTCCACCGGCTCGGGTGCCTGTGCCAGCAGCTCGGCGGAGGCCGCCAGGGCGGCGAAGCTGCGGCGCGCCAGCAGGTCCCGGGGCCGCAGTCCGAGGCCCGCCGCCCGCAGTCTGCTGCTGACGGTGATCGCGGTGATGCTGTCCCCGCCCAGCGCGTAGAAGTCGTCGTCCACGCCGACCCGTTCGACGTCGAGCGCCTCCGCGAGGACCGCGCACAGCAGCCGCTCCCGTTCGGTGCTCGGCTCCCGGCCGCCGCTGTGCAGCGCGGGCACGGGCAGTGCGGCGCGATCGAGCTTTCCGTTGGGTGTGACCGGCAGCCGGCCCAGCACCACGACCGCCGCGGGCACCATGTGTTCGGGCAGCCGCTCGGCCAGGTGGGCGCGTGCCTCGTCCCCGGTGACCGAGGCGGACACGACGTAACCGACCAGCCGGGACGACCGCACCGCGGCGGCCGCCGCGGTGACCCCGGGCACGGCGGCGAGGGCCGTCTCCACCTCGCCGGTCTCCACCCGGTGGCCGCGGATCTTGACCTGTCCGTCGCCCCGGCCCCGGTACTCCAGGCCCCGGCCCGGCACCCAGCGGGCCAGGTCGCCGGTGCGGTACATCCGCTCGCCCGGCGCGCCGAACGGGTCGGCGACGAAGCGCTCCGCGGTCGCCCCGGGCCTGCCGAGGTAGCCACGGGCCAAGTGCGGGCCGGCCAGGTACAGTTCGCCCGCCGTGCCGTGCGGCACCGGCTGCAGCGCGCTGTCCAGCAGATAGATCCGGGTGCCGGCGAGGGGGTGGCCGATCGTCGGCTCGTCGCCCTCGATCCGTGCGGTGGTACTGTCCACGGTCGCCTCGGTCGGGCCGTAGATGTTGCGCGCGGCGATCCCCGATCCGGCGACCCGCCGCCACAGCGCGGGCGGGGTGGCTTCGCCGCCGAGTACCAGCAGGGTGGGCCGCAGCTCCAGCAGGCCGCCGTCGATCAGTGGCGAGGCCATCGACGGTGTGGTGTCCACGATGTCGATGCCGTCCCGGGCGTACGCGGCGAGCAGGGCGTCGGCGTCGCGGGCGGTCTCGGTGTCGTAGACGTGCAGTTCGTGTCCGCACAGCAGCCACACCAGGTGGTCGAAGGCGGAGTCGAAGGCGAACGAGTAGGTGTGCGCGGCGCGCAGCCGCCGGCCCGCGGCCCGCTCGGCCTCCGCGACGACCGTGGACCGCTGGTGGTGCAGCAGCGCTGCCAGGCCGCCGGCCCGGCCGAGTACGCCCTTGGGGCGGCCGGTCGATCCGGAGGTGTGGATGACGTAGGCGAGGTGCTCGGGGTGCCGGGGCGCGGCCAGTTCGTCGGTGGTCAGGGGTTCGCCGGACAGCCCGGCGGACTCGCCGAGCAGGGCGGTCCACGGCAGTCCGTCGACCGCGCCGGCGGTCAGTACGAGCGCGGGGCGGGTGTCGTCGATCAGCTCGCGCAGCCGCTCGGGCGGGTACGCGGCGTCCAGCGGCAGGAACGCGGCGCCCGCGTCAAGCACGGCCAGCAGGGCGATCACCGAGTCGGCCGAGCGCGGCAGCGCCAGCGCCACGACGTCGTCGGCGCCGATCCCGCGCGCCCGCAGGGCGCGGGCCGACCGGTGCACCCGGCCCGCCAGTTCGGCGGCGGAGAGCCGGTCGTCGCCGCAGACCAGGGCGGTGTGCCCGGGGCCGGCGGCGGCCATCGCGCCGAAGGCGGCCGGCACGTCGACCGGGGTGCCGGGCAGGGCGGGCGGGCGCCAGTCGGCGAGCAGCCGCTCCACGTCGTCGGTCAGGGCGATCCGTCCGACGGGCAGGCCGTCGGTCAGCCCGGACAGCAGTGCCCGCAGCCCGGAGAGCAGGTGATCGACGGCGGCCTGGTCCTTGGACCGGGCGTCGACCTCGAAGCCGAGCAGCAGTCCGCCCTCGCGGGTCGGCAGGACGCTGAGGCCCATGTCCTCCGGCGGGCCGCCCGCGACATTGCGCATCACACCGCCGGCCCCGGCGAAGTCGAGCGCCAGGTCGAACGCCTTGAGGTTGATCCCGCGCCCGTGCAGCAGCGCGCCGGCGCCGGGCGCAGCGAGGTCCCGGGGCAGGTCCTCGCCCCGGTAGCGCTGGTGGTCGCGCATCTCGCGCATGGCGGTGGCGACCCGTCGGCTCAGCTCCACGAGGTCGTCCCCGGCGCGCACGGTCACCCGCAGCGGCAGCACGTTGACCGCCATGGCGGGGGTGCGCAGTTCGGTCGAGCCGGCCCGGCACATCAGCGGCAGTGCGAACACCACGTCGGTGCGGCCCAGCATGCGGTGCAGGAAGGCGGCGTAGCCGGCGATCAGCGCCTCGCCCCAGGTGACGCCGATCCGGTCGGCGAAGGCGCGCAGCCGGGCCGTCTCCTCGGGGGTGACGACGGCGCGGGCGGTCAGCGTGCGGTCCGGCAACGAGGCGGCGGTGCCGGGGTCGGCGAGGTCGGGCAGCGGGGTGAACCGGTCGACCCAGTACGCGCGGTCCTCGGCGCACCGGTCGCTGTCCCGGTAGGCCCGGTCGGCGGCGACGAGGTCGGCGAACCGGCCGAAGGCCGACCGCGGCGGTTCGGTGCCGGACACCAGTGCGGTGTAGCGGGCGGCGGTGCGGCGGGCGAGCATCGAGGCGGTGTAGCCGTCGAAGACCAGATGGTGGCCGAGCTGGGTGTACCAGACCTCGTGGTCGGACAGCTTGATGACAGTGCGTGCGTACAGGGCCCGGTCGACCATCCCCCGGCAGGCCTCGGCGGCCCGCTCGCGCTCGGTCTCGACCAGTGCCTGGGCCGCGGCGGCGGGATCGGCCGAGCCGCTGACGTCGACCACCTCGGGCAGTTCGACCGGCTCCTCGCTCACCGCCTGGCGCGGCCCGTCCGGGGTGTCGTACAGCCGCAGCCGCAGGGTCTCGGCCTCTTCGGTGGTCGCCCGGACCGCCTCCGCCAGCGCGTCCACGTCGACCGGCTCGCTGCCTGATATCTCCACCACGTCGCCGACCAGGTAGTACGGCGAGTCGGGTTCGAGGCGCTGCGCGTTCCAGATGCCCGACTGGGCGCTGGTCAGGGCGAGCAGGCCGTCCGAGGAGACGCTTGCGGTGCTCAACTTACTCTCCTAGCAGTGTGGGAACGACCATCGGCGTGCCGGTCACCGGGTCGGGGACGATGACGCTGGGCAGGTCGAACACGTCCTTGATCAGCGCGGCGTCCACCACGCCCCCGGGGTCGCCCTCGGCGACCACGCGGCCGTCCTTCATGGCGATCAGGTGATCGGCGAACCGGCAGGCCTGGTTGATGTCGTGCAGGACCGCGACCACCGTGCGGCCCTGGTCGCGCAGCCTGGCCAGCAGGCCGAGCAGTTGGTACTGGTGGGTGATGTCCAGGAAGGACGTCGGTTCGTCGAGCAGCAGGTAGGGCGTCTGCTGGGCGAGCACCATGGCCATCCACACCCGCTGGCGCTGTCCGCCGGACAGTTCCTGCACGGGACGGTCGGCCAGGTCGGCGACGCCGGCGGCGGTCATCGCCCCGTCGACGGCCTCCTCGTCCTCCGGCGACCACAGGGCCAGCATCGACTGGTGCGGGAACCGTCCCCGGCCCACGAGTTGCCGGACCTTGATGTCGTCGGGTGCCAGCGGGTCCTGCGGCAGGAAGCCGAGTTGTTTGGCCAGTGCCTTGGTGGCGTAGCGGCCGACCTCGCGGCCATCGAACTCCACCTGCCCGGAGTCCGGCCGCAGCAGCCGGACCAGCGCGCTCAGCATGGTTGATTTGCCACAGGCGTTGGGTCCGACGATGGCGGTGAACGCGCCGTCGGGGATGTCGATGCTCAGCCGGGTGGACACGACCCGGTCTCCATAGCGCAGGGTTATCTCCCGCGCCGTCAGGCGTGCGGTCACGCGCGCCTCACCTCCTTGGTCAGCAGCCAGATCAGATAGCAGCCGCCGATCGCGGTGCTCACCACGCCGACGGGCAGCGCGACGGGCGCCAGCAGCATCTGGGCGATCAGGTCGGCGCCCAGGAGCAGTACGGCCCCGGTCAGGGCGGCCGGGAGCAGCGGCACTCCGGCGGCGCCCGCGAGCCTGCGGCCGATCTGGGGTGCGGCCAGGGCGATGAACGCGATCGGGCCGGCCACCGCGGTGACCGTGGCCGTGCAGCCGACGCCGACCAGCACCATCAGCAGCCGCAGCCTGTCGAGCCCGACGCCGGTGGTCACCGCGACCGCGTCGCCGAGCGATGCCTGGTGCATGGCGTGCGCCCGCGAGGCCATCAGGGCCAGCAGCACGGCGATCACCGTGAACGGGATCCCGAGGTCGGCCCAGCCCACTCCGTTGAGCGAGCCCGCGCTCCAGCCGACGGCGGCGATCGCCACCTCCAGATCGGCGCGCAGCACGATCCAGGAGTTGATCGCGGTCACCATCGCGTTGAAGGCGATGCCGATGACCACCAACCGCAGTCCGGAGAAGCCCCGTTCGAACGACAGCAGGTAGATGGCGGCCGCGACGACCAGCCCGCCGAGCACCGATCCGGCGGCGAGCTGCGCGGAGGTGCCGGACAGTACGGTGAGGGCGACCAGGGCGCCGGTGTAGGCGCCCGCGTCGAGGCCGATGACGTCCGGGCTGCCCATCGGGTTGCGGGTGAGGTTCTGGAAGATGGCCCCCGCCACACCGAGTGCGGCGCCGAAGACCAGCCCGGCCAGCACGCGTGGCAGCCGCCAGTCCCGGATCACCACGGACTGGTCCGTCCCGGTCAGTGCGGCGAACACCTCGCCGGGGGTGGACCATGACGCCCCGTAACACAGTCCGAGCAGGCCCAGCCCCAGCATCAGGGGCACCAGTACGGCGGGGAGCAGCACGGTGCGGCGCTCGACCCTCAGTCCGAGTACGGTCACAGCGACCCCGCCCCGTAGCGGCGGACGGCCCAGATCAGCATGGGGCCGCCGAGGAACGCGGTCACGATGGCGACCGGCACCTCACCGGTGGGCAGCAGCACTCGCGAGCCGATGTCGGCGACCAGCAGCAGGATCGGCCCCAGCACCATCGTGTAGAGGATCAGCCAGGGCACCGAGCCCGCCGCCGGCCTGCGTGCCAGGTGCGGCACGATCAGTCCGACGAAGAGGATCGGCCCGGCCACCGCCGTCGCCGCCCCGCTGAGCACGGTGATCAGCACCAGTGCGGCGGCCCGTACCCGGCCCACGCCCGCGCCCAGTGTGTGGGCCACGCTCTCCCCCAGCGTCAGGGCGTTGAGTGCCCGGCTCAGCAGCAGCGCGCCGAGCAGGGCCACCCCGATCGCGGTCAACGGCAGGGCCAGTGGGGCCTGTTCACGGCCTGCCAGCGACCCGACCGACCAGAACCGGTAGACGTCGAAGACATCCGGCAGCATCAGCCGCATGCCCAGCGCGACGCCGCCCAGCACCGCGGTCAGGGCCACTCCGGTGAGTACCAGACGCAGCGGTGAGCGCTGCCCGACCGCGGCGACCATCAGCGCCGCGAGAACGGATCCGGCGACCGCGAAGCCCAGTTCGCCCGCCTGCCCGGTGGCCAGACCGAGCGCCGAACCGACGGTGACGGCGAACCCGGCGCCCGCGGTGACCCCGAGGATGCCGGGCTCGGCCAGCGGGTTGCGGGCCAGCGTCTGGATCAGCACGCCGGCCACCGCGAGCGCGGCGCCCACCGCGATGGCCAGCAGCGCGCGCGGCGCCCGGATGTCTCGCACGATCACCTGGTCGTCGGTGCCCTGGTGGTCGAACAGTGCCCGCACGACCTCGGCGGGCGGAACGTGGCGGGCCCCGACGCCCATGCTGAGCACGGCGATCGCTGCCAGCAGCAGCAGTCCGCCGACGAGCAGGCCGATCTGTGGCCCGGCCCGCCCGGTTCCCGCCGCCCGGGAGGCGCGGCCCGCGACGGTCACCGGTTCAGCAGCGGAGCGAGCGACTTGTCGACCGCGTCCAGGGTCTGCATGGCCTCGCCGTAGGTCGCGGCCTCGGTGTAGCGGAGCGGGAAGGCCTTGCCGGCCTTGACGGCGGGCAGGTTCTTCCAGAGCTTCGAGTCCAGGACGTACTGGACGGACTTGGGGACGCTGCCGTCGGCGTTGACCGAGTACGTCATGACGTCGGCCTCGCGGAAGGCCGCCGGGAGTTCCTCGATGGACGGGTACTCGCTGACCGCCTGCGAACCGGGGCCGGGCTTCTTGACCTTGCCGTAGTACGTCGCGCCCACGTCCTCGGCGATGTTGGTGCCCCACGAACCGTTGAACTCGCGCTGGAAGGTGCCCTTGGCGGCGTCACCGTACGAACCGACGTGGCCCAGCTTGAGCTGGGGCAGCACGTCCTTGTACTTCTTGGACAGCTCCGCGGCCTTGGCCTCGTACGTGTTCTTCGCGGCGTCGAACTGCTTGAGGGAACCGGCGGCGTCGGACTGCTTGCGGGACAGTTCCCGCCACGCGGACGGCACGGTCGGACCGATCGCCACGACCGGGGCGATGCCCTCCAGCCGCTTGACGTCGATGTCGCCGAGTACCGGGGCGGGCACACCGATGACGATCAGGTCGGGGTCGGCCTCGGCGATGGCCTCGTAGTTGGTCTCGGTCGCCAGCTCGCCCGCCACCTTGGGGAGCTTCTTGTACTCGGCCAGGTCGTCCTTGGACATCATCGGCTCGCCGCGCTTCCACGACGAGATCCCGACCAGCGGTGCGTCGGCCTCGATGAGGGCGGGCACCGCATAGCCGGTGGCCACCACGCGCTTCGGGGCCGCCGGGATGGTGATCTTGCCGTTGTCCGCGGCGAACACCCTGGTCCTGCCCTTGTCCGAGGCGTCCGACCCGCTCTCCGAGGAGAACCCGCAGCCGGTCAGGATCAGGGCCAGCGAAGCGGCTCCGACCAGGCCGGACGATCTGCGTATGGACATGAAAATGCTCCTTGCTGGTTAGGTAAGGCTCACCTTACTAGATGGCTTTCTGGACGGGGCGGACCGGAGAGCGGCAGCACGCGCGCCCCCGGTCCGGCCGGTCGGTCAGTGGTCGTCCTCGTCGAAGTCGGCGACGCCGCACTTCCAGTAGCCGGCGATGTCGCTGTCGGCCTTCTCCAGCCGCAGCTCGTCGCGGGCCCAGCGGCGCAGCGGCTTGATCTGCCCCGCCTCACCGGCGGCCCACACGTACACCCGCTCCCCCTCGGGCACCCTCACCGCGGTCACGGCCCGCGCCAGCGCGTCGCCGGTCCCCGCCGGCCGGTCGCCGCGGTGCAGCCAGTGCACTTCGACGCCCTCGGGCGCGGACAGCTCGATCTCCTGTGCGGCGTCGACGACTTCGACGAACGCCCAGCCCCTCGCGGTCCTGGGCAGCTCCTCCAGCCACCGAGCGATCGCGGGCAGGGCCGTGATGTCACCCGCGAGCAGATAGCGGTCGTAGGTGTGCGGGACGATCATCCCGCCGGGCGGCCCCGCGAGGTGCATGATGTCGCCGGGCCGGGCCTCGCACGCCCACTCCGACGCGAGGCCGCCGTCGTGCAGGGCGACGTCGATGTCGATCTCGCCCGCGACCGGGTCGTAACGGCGCACGGTGTACTCCCGCGAGACGGACGCCGGTCGCGGCCAGCTCAGCATCAGCCCGTCCGGCTCGGGAAGCCGCAGCGAGCCGTCCGGATCCGGGAAGAGCAGCTTCACGTGCTCGTCCGGCGCGTGGGCCTCGAACCCCTCCGCGCCCGCCCCGCCCAGGGTCACCCGCAGCAGACCCGCGCCGACCGTGGCGGTGCGTACCACCTCGGTCGCCCGGATGCCGATCGGGTAGCCGACCTTCTCGGCGTGACGACCCGCCCGGACCTCCGCGATCCGCTCCAGGTGCCGGTGCCGGTGGTCGACGCGGCTCATGCGGCACCACCCGTCAGCAGCTCGGTCCAGTGCCCCAGTTCGGGCTGCTCGGCCAGGTCGGCGAACTCCAGCGCGGCCGCCCCCGCGGTCCGCCAGCGGTCGACCAGGACCATGATCCGCACCGAGTCCAGGCCGAGGTCGACAAGGTTCTCCTCGGGCGCGATCCCCGCGGGATCGCAGTCGAGCAGTTCGGCGACATCCGCACGGACGCGCTCGGGGGACAAGGTCTGATTCATCGGGTTGCTCCTGCGGGAATGGACGCCGGCAGCGCGGTCGACGCGTCGGCGGTGATGGGTACGACGCCACGGCGCGGGGCGACGTCCGCGCCCGCCTGGTCAGGGCGTTCACGGGAAGAACCGGCGACCGCAGCGGCCGTCCGGGCGGCGATGCGGGCCGGTTCGCCATGGTCCATGACGGGCCGCACCGGAACACCGACGACCGCCCCAAACTCAGGCAAGGCTAACCTAACCCACAAGCACTGGACACGGAACAGCGACCCCGGCGCCACGCGACTCGCGCGCCCCAACTCCCGCCGTGCCAGCACTCGTCACACCGCCACACAAACCCGCCCCACCCCCTCTCCGTCGAATTTCAATTAGGTTACCCTTACCTAACTTTCTCGAACGGAGGTTGCTCATGCCTGAGCACATACCGGGCAGAAACGGGGAGTTCAACGGCCGTACTGTCCTGGTGACCGGTGCCGCACAAGGCATCGGGGCGGCTGTCGCCGAGCTGTTCGCCACCCTCGGCGCCCGGGTGGCCGCCACCGACCGCGCGCGGAACGGCATCGACGCGCTGGCCGCGGAGTGGGACCGGCGGCAGGCGGAGAAACCGGGGAGCGAGCGGTCGACGGGCTGTCTGGAGCCGTACGTCATGGACGTCACCGACCGGCCCTCGGTGGAGCGCACCGTGGCCCGTACGGAGAGCCGGCTCGGCCCCATCGACGTACTCGTGAACGTCGCGGGAGTCCTGCGCACCGGCCCCGCCGCCGAACTCTCCGCCGAGGACTGGTCGGACACCTTCGCGGTGAACACCAACGGCGTCCTCCACACCTCACAGGCCGTCGCACCGCTGATGGCCGGCCGGGGCAACGGCTGTGTCATCACCGTCGGTTCCAACGCCGCCGGGATCCCGCGCACCGGAATGGCCGCCTACGCCGCGTCGAAGGCGGCCGCGGTCATGTTCACCAAATGCCTGGGGCTCGAACTCGCCCGCAGCGGCGTACGGTGCAACGTCGTCGCACCCGGATCCACCGACACGGCGATGCAACGCGCCCTGTGGACCGACCCCGGCGCCGAGCAACGGGTCGTCGACGGAGACCCGGCCACCTACCGCACCGGCATCCCGCTGGGCCGGATCGCCGCCCCCGAGGACATCGCCGACGCCGTCGCGTTCCTCGCCTCGGACCGCGCCCGCCACATCACCATGCAGGAGCTGTACGTCGACGGCGGCGCAACTCTGCGCTGACCCACTGTCAGCTCCGTCACAACCCCGCTCAACCCCCCACCGGCAGAACCTTCGAGAATGGAGTCACCGTGTCGACGGCTTCCCAGGTCGCCACGCACCTACCCCCGGCCGATCCGGACCACCCGGCCGTAGGCGCCGCCACCTCGCTCCTGGACGCCTACACCCCGGGCGATCACTTCCTCGCCACCCCCGGCCGCACCCTGCTCGCGCACGGCGCGGCACGCCGAGTACCGCACGACGCGAGACCCTTGGACGAACGGGTGAACGCCACCCTGATCGAGGCCGGCGCGGCCGGGCAGGAATCGCCCGTGGTCATCGGCGCCGTCCCGTTCGACCACGAGGCACCGGCCGCCCTGAGCGTGCCGGCGGCACTGCGCATCGCTCCCCCGCTCGCCTCCGATCCACTGATCGCCCTGCCCGCCAACGTGACCGGCCAGGCGGACTGGCGGATACGCCCGGTACCCGAACCCGAGGTCTACGGAGCGGGTGTCGCATCGGCCGTGGAACGCATGTGGCGCGGGGAGTTCAGCAAGGTGGTGCTCGCCCGCACCCTCGAACTCACCTCCGCCGCCCCGCTCGACCTGCCCGGGATGCTCCAGCGCCTGGCCCGCCGCGATCCCGCCGGCCACACCTTCGCCCTGCCCACCGGGCCCGGACGCACCCTCATCGGCGCCAGTCCGGAACTGCTGGTCTCCCGGCAGGGAAAGCGCGTGGTCGCCAATCCGCTCGCCGGTTCCACCCCGCGCAGCACCGACCTCGCCGAGGATGTCCGCCGCGCCGCCGCACTGCTGGAGTCCGCGAAGGACCTGCACGAGCACGCCGTCGTCGTGGACGCCGTCCACCAGGCCCTGGCCCCGCACTGCACGGAGCTGACCGTCCCCGCCCGGCCGACCCTGATCCGCACCGCCACCATGTGGCATCTGTCCACCGTGGTCACCGGCACGCTCGCCTCCCCCGACATCTCGGCCCTGGCCCTCGCCTGCGCCCTGCACCCCACCCCCGCCGTGTGCGGCACCCCCACCACGACGGCCCGGCGGATCATCGCGGAGACCGAGCCGTTCGACCGCGGCTTCTTCACCGGGATGGTGGGCTGGGGCGACACCCGGGGCGACGGCGAGTGGGTCGTCACGATCCGCTGTGCCGAGGCCGAGGAACGCACCCTGCGCCTCTACGCGGGCGCCGGCATCGTCGCGGCGTCCGAGCCCGAGGCGGAGACCGCCGAGACGGCCGCCAAGTTCCGTACCTTCCTCGGCGCCGTGGGGGCCGAGCTGTGAGCCCGCACGACGCACCCACCTGGCCGTCCGACTTCGCCGAGCGGTACCGGGCCGCGGGCTGGTGGCGCGGCGAGACGTTCGGCTCCATGCTCCGGGAACGCGCCGAGGCGCACCCGGACCGGATCGCCGTGGTCGACCCCGCCGCGGAAATCCGCTGGAGCTACGCGGAACTGGACCGGCGCGCCGACCGGCTGGCTGCCGGTCTCCTCGCCCGGAACATCGCCAAGGGCGACCGCGTGGTGGTCCAACTGCCCAATGTCGCGGAGTTCTTCGAAGTCGTCTTCGCGCTGTTCCGGATCGGCGCGCTGCCCGTCTTCGCACTGCCGGCCCACCGCGAGACGGAGATCTCGTACTTCTGCGAGTTCACCGAGGCGGTCGCGTACGTCATAGCCGCGGAACCCGGCGGCTACGACTACCGCGAACTGGCGGCGCGCACCCGGGCCGCCGCTCCCGCACTGCGCCATGTGTTCGTCGCCCGCGGAGAGCCGGGCGGGTTCGAGGCGCTGTCCGACGTGGCGGAGGATCCGGTCGGCCACGGTGCTCCGCGCCCGGACGACCTGGCCTTCCTCCAGCTGTCCGGCGGCAGCACCGGCGTACCGAAACTCATTCCGCGCACCCACGACGACTACATCTACTCGCTCCGCGGCTCCAACGAGATCTGCGGCGTCGACGAGAACAGCGTCTACCTCTGCGCGCTGCCCGCGGCCCACAACTTCCCCCTGTCCTCCCCCGGTTCACTCGGCACGCTCTACGCCGGCGGCCGCGTGGTGCTGTGCCCGCAGCCCTCCCCCGAGGTGGCCTTCCCGCTGATCGAACGGGAACGGGTCACCCTCACCGGACTGGTCCCCCCACTGGCCCTGCTGTGGACCCAGGCGGCCACCGCCACCGCGCACGACCTCAGCAGCCTGGACGTCCTGCTGGTGGGTGGCGCCAAGTTCAGCGAGGAGGCGGCGCGGCGGGTCCGGCCGGCGCTCGGCTGCACCCTTCAGCAGGTCTTCGGCATGGCCGAGGGCCTGGTCAACTACACCCGGCTGGACGACCCGGTCGAGGTGATCGTCACCACCCAGGGGCGGCCCATCTCGCCGGACGACGAGATCCTGGTCGTCGACGACGAAAACCACGAGGTCGCACCGGGCGAGACGGGCCATCTGCTGACACGCGGCCCATACACGATCCGCGGCTACTGGCGGGCGCCGGAACACAACGCCCGCTCATTCACCGAGGACGGTTTCTACCGCACGGGCGATGTCGTCCGGGTCACCCCGAGCGGCCACATCGTCGTCGAGGGCCGCGCCAAGGACCAGATCAACCGGGGCGGCGAGAAGATCGCCGCCGAGGAGGTGGAGAACCACATCCTCGCCCACCCCTTCGTCCACGACGCCAACGTGGTGGCCGAGCCCGACCCGTACCTGGGCGAACGCACCTGCGCCTACGTGATCCTGCGCCCGGGCGCGGGTCCGCTGAAGCCGGTGGACATCAAACGGTTCGTACGGGAGCGGGATCTGGCCGCGTACAAGGTGCCGGACCGCGTCGAGTTCGTGGACACGTTCCCGCAGACCGGCGTCGGAAAGATCTCCAAGAAGGCCCTGCGGACCGCCGCGGCCCGCGGCGCAGCCACGTCCACACCGGCCTGACCCGCCGAACTCTCCTCCTCTGAACGGAATCCCCGCAACATGGCACTGCCCGCCATCGCCCCGTACCCCATGCCGACCGCCGACGAACTGCCTCCCAACCGGGTCGAGTGGACCGTCGACCCGGCGCGCGCGGTCCTCCTCGTCCACGATCTGCAGAACTACTTCCTGTCGGCCTACGACCGCACGTCCGCACCGATTCCCGAACTGCTCGCGAACGTGGCCAAGTTGAAGAAGGCAGCCGCGCGGCTCGGCATGCCGGTGCTCTACACCGCGCAGCCGGGCGGCCAGAGCCCGGACGAGCGCGGACTGCAACAGGACTTCTGGGGCCCGGGTCTGCCGGCCGACCCGTACGCCGCCGCCATCGCACAAGCCGTCGCGCCGGACGAGGGCGACGCGGTGCTCACCAAGTGGAAGTACAGCGGCTTCGTCCGCACCGACCTCCTGGAACGTCTCCGCGAACAGGGCCGCGACCAGATCGTCGTCACCGGCGTCTACGCCCACATCGGCGTCCTCATGACCGCGTGCGACGCCTGGATGCAGGACATCCAGGCCTTCGTGGTGGCCGACGCGGTGGCCGACTTCTCCGCCGGGGACCATGCGATGGCCCTGCGCTGGGCGGCGGGCAAATGCGCCGTGGTCACGAGCACCCGAGCCGTCCTCGAAGGGAACCTGTCGCCGTCCTCCTGATGTGACTCGGACGCCGCGGGCCCCGGGCGTAAGCTGCGCTCAGCACACGGGGGGGGCTGAGCACATGACGGACGAGTCGGCACGGCGGTGGGGGTCGGCCCTCGATTCGGTCGTGGTGTACGCGCAGGGCGCGATCTGCAGGCGCCTGGCCCGGGGCAGCGTGTCGCCCGACGGCCGGGTGCGGGTGACGGGGCTGCCCCGTTCGCTGGACCCGGGCTCGCTGCGGGCCCGGGTACTCGGCGCCTCGGGGGTACGCGTCACCGAGGCCCGGGTCGAGGTCGAGGCCGAGCCGGCCGGCCGGCGTGCGCCCGACGAGCTGCGGCGCGAGGTGGAACGGCTGAGCGACGAGCACGCGGCCGCGCAGGGCCGGCGGGACCGGCAACTGAGCCTGATCGAGGAGGTCAGGGCCCTCCAGCCGGTACCGCCTGCCCGCAAGCGCGACGACCCGCACCGCCGCACCCCGGTCGACGCCTGGCTGGAACTCGCCGACTTCGTCGACGAGCGGCTGGCAGGGCTGCACAATCGTCTCGTCGAGCTGGAGGAGGCGCTGCGCAACGTCGAGCACGAGCTGAGCGGCGTCGCCGACAGACTCGCCCGTGCCTCCACCGACGCGCCGTCGGCACACGTGGAGACCACGGTCTGCGCGGTACTGACCCTCGACGGCACCGGCGACGCCGAAGTGGAGCTGGAATACGGGGTCCCGGGCGCCGTCTGGGTGCCGGCCTACCGACTCACCCACCGTCAGGGCGACGGCAGCGGCCGGCTGGTGCTGCGCGCCTCGGTCGCCCAGCGGACCGGCGAGGACTGGACCGGCGTACGCATCGCCCTGGCCACCGCCGATCTCCGGCGCCGCACCGACCTGCCGCGGCTGCGCTCGATCCGGATCGGACGCAGTCAGCCGACCCCCGCGCCCTCCGGCTGGCGCGAGCCCCCGGCCGGGCTCGTCGAGCTGTTCGCCGGGTTCGACTCGGCGGGCCCCGGCCCGGCCCCGGCCGCCGCGCCCTCGGCTCCCGGGGGCGGCTACGCCGTCGCAGTTGCCGCATCCGAGCCCGCTCTGCCACCGCCGCCGCCTCCCTCTCCCCCGCCGGCCCCGTCGGCACCGCAGGGCTACGGCGCTCCACCGGGCGCGCTCCCGGCGCCCGGCGGCCCTCCCCCGGAGGCCTTCGGCGGCGGGATGCCCGCCCCCGCACAACCGGCCTGGACGCACCCGTCCGACAGGCGGCGTGCCGGCGGCCCCTTCGCCGGTGCGCCCGGCGCCATGATGCCCGCGGCTCCCGCCGGGGCCGTGCCACCGCCCCCTCCGGCGCCGGCTGCCAGTCCGCCTCGGCCGAGTGGCGCCGAGCTCGACTACGCCGGCCTCGTCCTGTGCGGCCCCGAGGAGACGGGAGGGCGCAGGGGCCGGCTGTTCCCCGGCTCGCCCTTCGACCCGGTGGCGGCCGAGTACCGCCGCCGCGCCGAAGCGGTGGCCGCGCTGCCGTTGCCCGGACGGGCCGTGCGGCCGCGGGAGTCGGCGGGCTCCTTCGACCACCGCTTCGACGCCGCCGCCCGCGCCGACATCCCGTCGGACGGCACCTGGCACACCGTCACCGTCGGCGAGATCCCGGTCGGTCTGCGTACCGAATACCTCTGCGTTCCGTCCGTCGACCAGACCGTGTACGCGACGCTGGTGCTCTCCAACTCCACCGACCAGGCACTGCTGGCCGGCCCGGTGGAGGTCACCGTGGACGACGACTTCCTGCTCACCACCGCACTGCCCACGCTCGCCCCCGGCGGTGTCCGCCGGGTGGGGCTCGGGGCGGCCGAGGGCATCCGGGTCACCCGCCGTACGAGCCTGAACGAGTCGACCTCTGGTCTGCGCAACAACACCACCGTGCTCGACCACCGCGTCCACGTGGAGCTGGTCAACGGGCTCGCGCGGCCCGTCACCGTGGAGGTCCGCGAGCGGATTCCGGTCACCGCCGATCCGGACGTCCGGATCGAGGAACGGGCCGACTGGACCGCCCCCGACGAAGGCACCGGCCCCGACCGGCACGCGCCGGGCACCCGCGTCTGGCGCCTGGACCTGCCCGCAGGCGCAACCGCCGCCCTCGACGGCGGCTACGAGATCCGCATCCCGACCGGCAAGGCCCTGGTCGGCGGCAACCGCAGGAGCTGACACCCACCATGTCCACGGCCCAGCAGCCGATCGCTCTCCCCGTCACCGCCGTCACCTGCCTGGAGGACCGCGCCCACGTCGAACGCTCCGTCGTGCTCGACCTGGAGACCGGGGTCCAGCGGCTGCGCCTCGGGCCGGTCAGTGCGCTGGCCGTCGACCGGACCCTCCATGCCGAACTGACCGCCGATCACCATGCGACCGTGCTCGACGTACGGATCGTCCGCAGCTGGACACCGCGCGCGCCGCTGCCGCCCACCGAGGACGACTCCGCCCTGCGCCACCGCGTACACGACCTCGGAGAGGAGCGGCTGTCCCTGGGCCGGCGACGCGACCGGCTGAAGGCCCGCCTCGACCTGCTCGGCCGCCTCGCCGCCGATCTGCTGCGGGAGATCGGCGAAGGCGCCGGTTCCGGCGAGACCGAACAGCACCGCTGGGCCCGCGAACTGGACCGGGTGGACGGGGAGCGTGACACATACAGCGAGCAACTCCGCGCCGCAGACGCCGGGTTGGCCGGCATCGCCGTCGAACTCGGGGAGGCCGAGCGGGCCGTGCAGCTCGCCGAGGAGGAGCCCGCGGAGCTGGTCGGCCATGTCGAGCTGACCGTGGAGACCGCGGCCGCCGGCCCGGTCGGGCTGCGGCTGAGCCATCTCACCGCGTGTGCGCTGTGGCGGCCGGCCTACCGGGCCGTGCTCGACGGGGACTCGCTGACGCTGGAGACCGACGCGATGGTCTGGCAGCGCACCGGGGAGGACTGGTCGGACGTACGGCTGACCCTGTCCACGGCCCGCTCGGCGCTGGCCACCGATCCGCCACAACTGGGCGAGGACCGGCTGACGCTCAAGGACCGCTCGGCGGCGGAGCGCCGCACGGTCGACGTCGAACTGCGCGAGGAGGAGATCGCGGACCCCGGCCCGACGCCCGTGCTCGGTCTGCCCGGGGTGGACGACGGCGGCGAGGCGCGCGTACTGCGATCCCCCGCACCGGTCTCGGTGCCCGGTGACGGCCGCGCCCACCGCGTGCCGCTGTCCGCGTTCACCACGGCCGCGCGCAGTGAGTACGCCTGCACACCGGAGTTGTCCCCGCTGGTCACCCAGGTGGTGCGGTTCGACAACCGGTCCGGCCACGCACTGCTCGCCGGGCCCGTCGACCTGGTCCGGGGCAGCGGATTCAGCGGCCGCGGCACACTGGACTTCACCTCCCCCGGCGCCCCCGCCGAACTGGCCTTCGGCAGCTGCGACGACTACCGGGTGGTCCGGCAGTCCGAGGAGTCCCGCGACTCCGGCGGGATCACCCAGCGCACCGTGGTGACCCGCACGGTCCGGCTGCACCTGTCCCGGTTCTCCGCCCCCGGCGAACACGACGAGCGGGTCGTCGTCCTGCGGGAACGGGTCCCCGTCTCCGAGGTCTCGGCGGTGGAGGTCCGGCTGCGGAAGAACTCCTGCTCACCGGTTCCCGACACGGTCGACACCGAGGGCATCGCCCGCTGGGACATCGCCCTCCCGCCCGGCAGCCACCGCACGCTCACCCTGGCCTACGAACTGTCGGCGAGCGCCAAGGTCACCGGTTTGTGAGGCCGGTGGCCGGAGCGACGGCCCCCGGTGAACAGGGCCCGTGCGTGGGAACACTTCTCCTCGTACGGCAGCAGTCCGCAGCAGCCCCCAGAGGCGCGCCTCAACTGCGCCCTGTTCGCCGCCGGATGACCACTGCCGTCGGACGAGCGGCCGTCCTCGGAGGGCTGCGTCCGGACCCGTTCACCGCGGGGCGGCCGTACGCGTCGTGACGACCGTTGCGGGCGTCGCGTGGCGACACCACGAACCGTCACCTATTGTCCAGCCATGCCCCATATTTCTTTATTTGAGATTCACTGAGCCGCCGTGGGAGTACTCAAGGACCACCCCGAGCTCGTCCTGTTCGCGAGCCTCGCACTCGGCCACCTTCTCGGGAAGCTGCGGGTCGGGCCGCTGACCCTGGGCGGCATCTGCGGAACGCTCATCGTGTCCCTGCTCCTCGGCGCCTGGACCAAGGCGCAGGTCTCCGACGACGTGAAGACCGTGTTCTTCGCGCTGTTCATCTTCGCCCTCGGCTACATGGCCGGGCCCCAGTTCTTCCACAACCTCAACAAGAAGAGCCTGCGCTTCTTCGTGCTGTGCGGGATCGAACTGGTCTGTGCCCTCGGCATCGCCTTCGGCCTCGCCAAGTGGTTCGACCTCGACGTCGGCACCGCCTCGGGCATCCTGGCCGGCGCCGCCACCGAGTCCGCCGTCGTCGGTACGGCCACCGAGTCCATCGGCAAACTGAGCGGTCTGACCGCTCAGCAGGTGTCCGAGTACCAGGGCAACGTCGCCACCGCGTACACGGTCTGCTACCTCTTCGGCCTGATCACGATCGTCCTCTACACGAGCCAGATCATGCCGATGATGCTGCGCATCAACCTGCGCGACGCCGCCCGGGAGCTGTGGCAGCGCACCCGCAGCAGCGGCACCCTGGAGCCGGACGAGCGCCCCGCCCTGCCGACCATGGTGGGCCGTACGTATCTGGTGACCACCGCCGACGGCCGTACCGTGGGAAACCTGGAGTCCGCCCTCGAAGAGCGGATCACCATCGAATCCGTCAAACGCGGCAGCAAGGTCCTCACGCCCTCCCCCGGTCTCCGGCTCACCCTCTCCGACCTGATCCTCGTGGTCGGCCGGCGCGCGCAGACCATCGAGGCGGGGCGGCTCATCGGCCCGGAGACACCGGGCGTCCCCGGTCTGGATTCGCCTCTCGCGACCGAGCAGGTGTCGATCACCCGCAAGTCCAACGACGGCAAGACGATCGACCGGATCCAGCGCGAGAATCCCGAGTTCCTCTCGTCCGGCGTGTACGTCACCGATGTCACGCGCACCGGCCAGGAACTGCCGGCGAACGGCGACACGGTCGTGCACCGCGGTGACGTACTGACCCTGGTGGGCGCCCGCTCGGGCCTCAACAAACTGGTCGCGAAGCTCGGCTCCGTGGTCAAGAACGACGCCACCGACTTCATCTACCTCGGGCTCGGCATCGCGGCCGGTTCACTGCTCGGGCAGGTCGTGGTGAAGTTCGGCGACGTACCGCTGTCCCTCGGCACCGGCGGCGGCTGTCTCGTCTCGGGGCTGCTCTTCGGCTGGTTCCGTTCGCGCAGCCAGACCTTCGGGGCGTTCCCGCCGCAGGCCGCCTCCACCATCAAGGACATGGGGCTCGCGGTCTTCATCGCCTGCACCGGTCTGGTGTCGGGACCGCAGGCCTGGCCATTGCTCAAGGAGTACGGGGCGCTGCTGCCGTTCGCCGGGATCGCCATGGTGCTGATCCCCGCGACGATCTCGCTCGTCGTCGGCCTCAAACTCCTCCGTATCGAGAAGCCGCTCCTCATCGGCGCCATCGCGGGCCAGCAGTGCTCGACGCCCGCGATCACCGCCGTCACCCAGGTGGCGCAGTCGTCGGTGCCGATGCTCGGCTACACCATCACCTACGCCCTCTCGAACTTCCTGCTCCCTCTGACCGGCCCGGTACTCGTCGGCGTCCTCGGTTCCTGATAGATCGGAGAGCTCCGGGAAATGATCGATTTCCTGAATCGCAACATCTTCCATCCCCATCCCGAGCTGCTGGTCTTCCTCACCGTGGCGATCGGCTTCCTCTTCGGGAAGCTGCGCTACCGGGCCATCGCGCTCGGAGCCGTCACCGGCTGCCTGGTGGCGGGGCTGCTGCTCGGTGCCCAGTTCAAGGTCACCATCGACGGAACGGTGAAGAACCTGTTCTTCACGATGTTCCTGTTCGCGCTCGGCTACAAGGTGGGCCCGCAGTTCTTCCGCGGCCTGAAGAAGGACGGCCTGCCGCAGGTCGTCAACGCCGTCATCGTCTGCGTCACCGGTCTGCTGGTCTGCTGGGGCTTCGCGGCCGTGCTCGGTTACGGCCCCGGCCTGAGCGCCGGCCTGCTCGGCGGCGCCCTCACCCAGTCCGCGGTGATCGGTGTCGCACAGGACGCCATCGGCAATCTGCCGGGGCTCTCCTCCGGGCAGGCCAGGACCGAGGAGAACCTCGTCGCGATCGGCTACGCGGTGACGTATCCGCTCGGCACGATCCTGTGCGCGATGCTCCTGGCGAACGTACTGCCGAGGCTCTACGGCAAGGACCTCGCCGCCGAATCGGCCGCACTGGCGCAGGAGCTGGATGCCCCGGAGGACGACCCCGACCTCCACGAGGGCTACTACGAGGTGGTGCTGCGGGCGTACACGATCCAGCGCCCCGACATCGTCGGGCGCACCATCGACGACTTCGAGCAGCAACAGCGGGAGCTGGGCCACCGCATCTACATCACGCGGGTGCGCCGTGACGGCGCCGTCCTCGACCACACCCAGCAGACGGTGCTGCGCGAGAACGACGTGGTGGCGCTCAGCGCGCTGCGCGGCTCGCTCGTCGACTTCGACGCCCGTACCCACCTCGGCGCGGAGACCGACGACATCGAACTGCTCGGCTACCGGACCGAGACGCTGCACGTGGTCGCTTCCGAGAAGGCCCAACTCGGTAAGTCGGTTGCCGAGTTGCGCAAGGAGCCCTTCATGGTGGGTGTCTACATCGACAAGATGTACCGGTCGGGGACGGAGTTCCCGTACCGCCTGTCGACGAAGGTGGAGCGCGGCGACACGCTGATCCTCACCGGGCCGAAACGGCTCGTGGACCCGGCGGGCCGGGCGATCGGCAAGCCGGTCCCGACATCCTTCGCCACCGACATGATCTGGGTCGGCCTCGGCATCTTCCTCGGCGGCTGCATCGGCATCCCCGCACTCACCGCGGGCGGCGTACCGATCTCGCTTTCCACCTCCGGTGGCGCGCTCATCATGGGTCTGGTCTTCGGCTGGATCCGCGGCAAGTACCCCACGTACGGCAATGTGCCGCCCGGTGCCCAGTGGTTCATGGACACGCTCGGCCTGTGCCTGTTCGTCGCGGTCGTCGGCATCAACGCCGGCCCCGGCTTCACCTCCGGTCTCTCCACGGCGGGTTGGGGCCTGTTGGTCTTCGGGGCGGTGGCCACGGTGGTACCCCTGATCGTGGGATTCCTCGTCGGTCACCACATCCAGAAGATCCGCTTCCCGGTCCTGATGGGCGTCCTCGCGGGCGGCCAGACCACCACAGCCGCGATCGGCGCGATCAACGAGGCGTCCCGGTCCCAGGTTCCCACGCTCGGCTACACGATCCCGTACGCCGTCGGAAACGTACTGCTGACCATCTGGGGCGCCGTGATCGTCCTCCTCCACCACTGAGCGCCTCTCACGGGCACAAGGACGTAAGGAAAACACCATGCACAAGACGAGTCTGACCCGCGAGCAGATCCAGCAGTACGCCCGGCTCTCCCCCTTCGAGCTGAAGAACGTCTTCATCGAACTCGCCCAGGAGGCGCAGGCCGACAGGCCCGGTCAGAAGGACAAGTCGAGCGTCCAGATGCTCAACGCGGGCCGCGGCAACCCGAACTGGGTCGCCACCGGGCCCCGTGAGGCGTTCCACGCACTCGGCTCCTTCGCGCTCACCGAGTCCCGTCGCGTGTGGACGGCCGACAACCTCGGCGGCATGCCGGAGCTGGTGGGTTCCGGCGACCGCTTCGACGCCTTCGTACGGCAGCACCCGGGCCTTCCCGGCATCGAACTCCTCCAGAAATGCGTCGAGTCGGCGGTGACGCGCTTCGGTTTCGACAAGGACGCCTTCGTCCACGAACTGACCGACAGCTCGATCGGCGACAACTATCCGGTGCCGGACCGCATCCTGCACCACACCCAGGAGATCGTCCGCGGCTACATCTCGGACGAGCTGTTCGCCAAGGAGCCGCCGGCCGGGGACTTCTCGTACTTCGCGACCGAGGGCGGCACCGCCGCCATGTGCTACATCTTCGACTCACTCATGAAGAACGGGATCCTGCACAAGGGCGACCGGATCGCGCTGATGGTTCCCGTGTTCACCCCGTACATCGAGATCCCCGAGCTGGACACGTACGAGTTCGACGTGACGTACGTGGAGGCCAACATGTACGCCGAGGCGGGCGTGCGCGAGTGGCGCTACCCGGCCGAGGAGATCGACAAGCTGGCGGACCCGGAGATCAAGCTGGTCTGCCTGGTCAACCCCTCCAACCCACCCTCCCTGGCGCTCAGCCGGCGGGTGACGGACCAGATCAAGGACATCGTCGCGACGAAGAACCCGAACCTGCTCGTCGTCACGGACGACGTGTACGGAACGTTCGTGGACGGCTTCCGGTCCCTCGCCGCCGACCTGCCCCGCAACACCCTCCTCGTCTACTCGTACTCGAAGCACTACGGTTGCACCGGCTGGCGACTGGGCGTCATCGGCCTGCACGACGACAACGTCGTCGACGAACAGATCGCCGCCCTGCCGCAGGCGGACAAGGACAGTCTGAGCAGTCGGTACGGAACGCTGAGCCTGGAACCGGAGAAGATCAGGTTCATCGACCGGCTGGTCGCCGACTCGCGCCAGGTCGCGCTCAACCACACCGCGGGACTCTCCCTCCCGCAGCAGGTCATGCTCGGCCTGTTCTCCCTCTTCGGCATGCTCGACGAGGGCCAGGCCTACAAGCGGCGGATCCGCGCCATCGTGCAGCAGCGCCTCCAACTCCTGCTGGAGGGCTCCCGGATGAAGATCGCCAATGACCCGCACCGCGCCGGTTACTACATCGAGCTGGACCTGATGGCACAGGCCCAACTCGAACACGGCGAGTCGTTCGCGGCCTTCCTCGACAAGAACTACGAGCCCATCGACCCGCTGTTCCGCCTCGCCCAGCAGACAGGCGTGGTGCTCCTCAACGGGGGCGGCTTCGAGGGCCCGCAGTGGTCGGTCCGCGTCTCTCTCGCCAACCTGGACGACCTGGACTACCTGAAGATCGGGCATCACCTGCGGGAGATCTTCGACAACTACGCGGAGGAGTGGCGGGCGTCGGAGTCCTGACCCACGTCGATGCCCGGGGCGGGCGTGGCCGGGCCTGACAGGGCGCCGCTCGCGGCGCCCCGCACCCACTCGGGCCAACCGGTCCCCGGCGAGCCACAACGATTGGTTGGGCGCCCCTAGGATGAGTCGGTGGACACCAACGCATTGCGATCGTTCGTCCGGGCGGCCGAGCTCGGACAGTTCCAGCAAGCGGCCGACGAGTTGGGTGTGACACAGCAGGCGGTGTCCAAGCGGATCGCCACCCTGGAGCGCGAGCTGGAAGTCCGCCTGTTCACACGCACCGCCCGAGGGGTCGAGCTGACGCTCGACGGTCAGGCGTTTCTCCCCCATGCGCAGAGCATCGTCGCAGGTGTCGAACGCGCCGTCACCGCGGTCAGGCCGGGCTCCCGGGCCCTCCGGATCGATGTTCTGGGCCTGCGAAGCGCACAGGCCGTCGTTCTGCACGACTACTGGCGGTCGCATCCCGAAATCAATCTCGACGTGGTGACCCTCAGGGTCAACGACCCACGCGTGGTGGTCGCCGCCATCGAAGCAGGCGACATCGATGCCTCGTTCCGAACCGTCACCGACCCGGCCGCGCTGCCGCCCGGTGTGCAGATGATCCACGCGTTCGACACCCCGCTGGAGCTTCTCGTCGGCCCGGGACATCCACTCGCCGCCGCGCGAAGGCTGACGCCGCCACAATTGCGCAAGCACCGGATCTGGGTGCCGGGCATCGCACCCCGAAGCGAATGGGCGGAATTCTACGATCAGCTCGCCACCGACTTCGACCTGCGCATCGACGCGGCAGGCCCGCACTTCGGAGACGAAGTACTCCTGGACACCCTGGCGGAGTCGGCGGACGTGGCCACACTGGTCGGGGCACGCGACCGGTACATGTGGCCGATCAATCACGACCTGCGCCGCATCCCCATCGTCGATCCGGCCCTCGCGTACCCGCTCTCGCTCATCCTCCCGAGCGCGAGTCCACATCCGGGGCTCCGCGGCATCATCGCCCACCTCAAAACCTTGCCAGAACTCCCCGACACGGCCTGGCTCCCGTCCTGGGCAACGACGCCACAACGCGGCTACGACAACACCGAAAACGCTCGCGGACTGCGGCCCCGCCCCTGCCCCCGTCCCTGACCGCGACCACGTGCCCGACCACGAGCCGCCGACCACGACAGAGGTGACTCGACCGGCTGTCCGACGGCCGCCTCCGTCGGCAACCAGCGAGTCCCACCCGGTCCCGTCCAGTCCTGCCCAGTCCAGCCCGGCACCCCGGCACCCCAGAAGGAGTCACGGCATGTCCAGCGACCGACTCATGCGCATCCACAGCGCCGAGTTCCAGGCCATGGCCGAAAGGGTCCTCCAGGTCACGGAACTCACGTCCCGCCTCAACGTCCTGCCTTTCGATGACGAAGCGGGCAAAGAGGAATTGTTCGAACAGATCCTCGGCAAGCCACTGCCGCCGAGAGTAACGATCTATCCGCCCTTCTACACGGACCACGGCCTCAACCTCGACCTCGACCGCGCCGAGCGCGTGTTCATCAACCAGAACTGCACGTTCCTGGACTACGCGGGCATCCGGATCGGCGAGCGCGTCATGATCGGCCCGAAGGTCACGTTCATCACCAGCGGCCACCCGGTCGATCCCGAGGAGCGACGGCTGTACCTCACCGGCGCCCCCATCGACGTGGCGGAGAACGTGTGGATCGGCGCCGGGGCCACGATCCTGCCCGGCGTCAGCATCGGCCGTGATGCGGTGATCGCCGCCGGCGCGGTCGTGGCCGATGACGTTCCACCGGCAAGCCTGGTGACCGGCAGCAAGGCGACCGTACGCCGCCAGTGGTGACGGCCTCCCGCCCAGAGCGACGAACCGACGTCGCGACGACGGTCAGACCACCCCACGGAACCATCTCTCACCGCCAACAGAGCGACCGGCGCGAACAGTTGGCGAAACACACTCACACCACCGGACGTGGCGCAGCCGCAGAATCGACCCCGCCCCGCCGCGTACGTGTGCAACCGCCGGAACCATCACCCGACGAGAGTCTCCCAGGACTTGGGGCCCGCCTTGCCGTCGACGACCAGGCGGTTGGCGCTCTGGTAGGCGCGGAAGGCGGAGTTGGTCACGGCACCGAAGTCGCCGTCGACGGCAAGTCCCGCACTGTGCTTGTTGAGGGCCACCTGAAGGCCGCGTACATGCGCGCCGGAGCTGCCCCGCCGGAGCGAGTAGACCAGGCTCGGCCAGGTCTTCGGTCCGACCTGACCGTCCGCCACCAGACCACGGGACGATTGGAACTTCTTGACGGCTTTGACCGACACCGAGCCGTAGTTGCCATCGGCGACCAGTGTGGTTCCGCGCCGGGTGATCAGATACTGGATGGCCTTCACGGTCGCACCCACGGCACCGGGGCTGATGACCGGCCAGCCACCGCCCAGGTCCACGCCGCGAGCGGCGAGGTAGGAGACCGGATTGACCGTGGCCCCCAACCCTCCACTGTGGGTCTCGAAGTGCAGGTGGGGGCCGGTCACATGGCCCGTGGCACCCATGTCGGCGATGCGCTGCCCCGCGGCGACCTTCGCGTTGAGCGAGATCCGGAACGCGCTGAGGTGCCCGTAGTAGGTGTACCGCCCGCCGCCGTGCGCGATGACCAGGCCGTTCCCCGTTCGCCCCGACAGGACGCCCGTTCCCCGGCGTACCACGGTGCCAGCGGCCGCGGCGTAGACGGCCGTGCCCGTCGAGTTGGTGACGTCCTGGCCGGCGTGCGGGTAGGGGCCGCGCGGGGCCCCGTAGTGACCGCCTGCGGGAAAGTGGCCCCGGGCGGGGTTGCACCACCGGCCGTCCTTGAGCGTCGCTGCCGAGGCCGGTGAGGTCAGGGCCGGTACGCCCGTCAGCGCCACCCCGAACCCGGCGCCGGCACCGAGCAGCAGCCTTCTGCGTGACGGCCCCGCCGGCCGGAGGCCACCCGGGTGATCCGGGTGATCCGGGTGGGCGCCCGCCGCACCGTCGACCAGACCGCACTGCTCACACATGTCCCGTCCTCCTCAGGTCTCCACTCGCTCTACGCGCGTTGCTTGACGAGAGCATGCCAGAGAGAGCGGTGGTACTCCAGGGCCCTCGTACGGGACATCCACGCATCCTCCGCGAGGGCTGAAGCACACCGCCGGTTCCCGTGCGGGATCCCCTCAGGGACGATCGCGGTCAGAAGGTTCTGTTGCCCGGCGATCAGCTCCAGTTCCCGGTACCGGGCGTAGTCGGGTACGGAGCGCATCGCGGTGATCGCGTAGTCGCCGTCGAGGTGCGGGAGTGGCACGCCGCATGGCGCCCGCCGCACGCCGCACGCCGCCACGCTCGTCGGAAGACGGGCCCCTCAAAAACGCCGGCCATTCGTCTCGCCGGCCCCATTGTGCGGTTGCACGGTGCCGGCGGTACCGGTCTGCACCGTCGCCGAGACCCAGACGTATGCGAACTTCGCCATGGCCGCATATGGCCTAGGCTTGAGCCCATGTCCGAGAACGGCGCACCACCGAAAGGCTCGGGCACTGAAGTTCCGAGCATCGAATCGCAGTTGCCCACTACCCTGCATGTCGCCGGGCTTGCGCTGGGCCGGATGGAGAGCCCTCCGTCGTCGGCCTGCTGGACCTGCTACTTCGCCGAGTCGGCGGACGCGGACCAGGTCGCCATAACTCTGGTCATCGAGCCGGCGGCCCCGCCGGACGAGTCCACCCTCCAGCTCGCTCACGACGTTGTGGGCCGCTTCGGCGCTTTCGTCGACCATGCCCTGGAGTACTGCCGCACCCGGCTCCGGGAACGGCACTTTGAGCTCACAAGCGAAGAACTGAACTGGCTGGACCTTCCCGAGTTGCCAATCGCGGCTCCCGAAGCAACGGTGTGGGCCGACCAGACCTGGGCCATCCGCTTCACCCAGAGCAGACTCCGGCTGGCGGACCCCTACGGAATCCTCGTGACGTTCAACGGAACACAGCCCGTCGATCTCCAAGGCCTCACCGACGAGCAATGAACCCGCCCGTCGCATCGTCGCCTCTCAGGCGTTCCCGTCCCGGTCCTGGGCGGAGGTGCGGTGCGGGCTTCGGCGACGGTGCCGTTGTTCGGCATGTCCGGGCGCCCATCGACGAGGGCACCACCTCAAGCCAACACGCCATTGGGTGACGCGGCTCAGCCAGGCGAGTGACAGCGGCCATCGTGGACTGCTGCCGGGTGGGCCGATGCTCCAGGATCGGTGCCGCCGCCTCCGGCGCAATGGGTGTCGACCACGTCTGCAGGTGTGATCGGCCCGATTCACAGCTGTTCGAGGAGTCCCGTCTCATGCGTTCACGCGTCATCCCAGTCCTGGTCGCCGCGGTTGCGACCGCCGCGGCACTCACGCAACCCGCCCCATGCCGCCCCGCCCATCGACTGGGTCTATCGGTTCGCGGCTCTCAAGGACGGCAAGTGTTTGGTCTGGCCGAAGCTGAACGGGAGTACCGGCGCGGTGTCGCTGGGCGCCTGCACGGACGACTCCACCGCCTCGGCGAACTGGCGGGTACGGCAACGCCCCAACGGAACCATGGAAGTCTCCACGGCTGACTCGAACCCGAGTACCTGCCTGAGGGTGTCGACGGATCACCGCGTGATGGTCAGCGACAACTGCACCGACAAATACGCCGAGTGGACCGTCTCCTACGGGTCCGCCGGGCCCGGCAGCGTGGTGTGGGCCAACATCGAGCACACCCCCGGCGACCACTCCGGCTCATGGGGGAAGCTGGTGGACACTCCCGACGTAATCGGTCGGCTCGTGGTGAAGCAGACCCCCATCGAGCCGCACTACTGGGCATTGCAGCAGGTCGGCTAGGAGCCCTCTTCAGGGTCCGGCGACCCGCCTGCGCACGCTTCCCACCATTCGACCGGCTCCACGGGCGTCACCTCGTCCCTTCATCCCCTCGTCATCCCCTCGCCCGCAGGCGAAAGCAGTGGGGCTAGCCGCCCGCGCCGAGTCGCACACAGATGCGGGCGAGGTCGAGCGAACGCTCCAGGTCCCCGCGGCCCCACGTCCTGGTGGCTTCGGGCCCCCTGCGGGCGTCGAGCACCTGCGTGAGGTGCTGCCGGAACTCCGGCGACCTGCCGGAGGCCAGCTCGCCACCCTCCGACTTCGAGACGATGCGCCCGGTGAGCACCGTCGCCAGCAGGCGGGCCGGCCCCAGGGACATCCACTCGACCTCGAACGCGGAGACCGGGTGGTCCGCTTCGTTGCTCAGGCAGATCTGTTCGGACAGGGTGATCCTGTTGCGCCAGTACTTGTCGAGATTGGCGCGGGAGAACCTGATCGCCCCGTCGCACGCGGTCTCCTCCTCGATCGGCAGCCCTGCGCTCCTCGGATCCACCGCCGTCACCGCCCCGTCCTCGGCGAGGGGCACACGGACACCTGACTGGACGATGTTGAGCCAGGTCGCCCAGTTCATGGGTCCGTCCGCCGACTCGGGGTGCAGAGTTCCGGCGACCGACGCCACGACGGACCGAAGGGCGTCAGGCCCCTTGGCCAGGCCGTCTCTTGTCACATACATCGCATCGATCGTGTGACCGTATTCGTGCTCGGAGTTCTCGTGCAGCGGCGAGACGGCGTCGCACGCCTGTGAATCCATTCCCCGCTCCACGACACAGACAAGGTCGATATCGCTGTTCGCCTGCCAGTCGCCGAGCGACGCGGATCCCACCACCACGACATCACGGAGAGTGTCGCCCAGGGCGTCGGTCAGTCGATTCGTGAAACGCCGTGCGAGAACCCACGGTTCCTGGTCGGAATCGATCACATATGGAGAAGTCAACTCGACGCCCTTCTCAGAAATCGTGCGGATGCGCGCATGCTGGCGGTGACAGCCCGACAGAACGGGTGCAGGTTTCTTGATCACGAAGTTCGACGCTCCGCGAACATTGGGGATACCTGTGCCTGAACTGCGAACACGGCTGGCCGAACCACTACGGAGCCGGATCCCGACGCCGCTGCCCGGGCGCCCTCACCATTGATGCGCCCCACCCAATTGGGCTGTCACCGGCCGCGGCGCACCGGTTGTCAGAGGTGCCTCCTAACCTTTGAGGTGTCATCCTGGGCAGCGAGAGGATTCACCTGTGTTTGACGAGCGGTTGAAAGAGTTCTCCCGGGAGCGGCTGGGCGGACGTCCCGTGCCCGAGGACGTACGGCTCCTGGCGACAGCACAGTGGGAGGGTCGCGGACACCCCTTCGAGCAGTTCGGCATCACCATCTTGGAGCCCGGTGCCCAACACCCGCTGATCGACACCAGCTATCTCAGCGAGAAGGAGCTCGCCAATCCCGACATCATGGCCAACTGTGCGGCATCCGAGCGGATGGCCAAGTATCTCAAGGCCGTGGCCCAGGACGAGGACGGCAGCTTCTATGGGTACTGGCTGTACCCGCAGCAGCGGGAGGACCAGCAGCCGCCGCCGGTCATCAAGGTCGATACGGAGTCGACGTACTGGGAATTGGGCGGGCGCACCTTCTCCGAAGCTTGCTTGTACGACATCGCCTTCGACGATGACGAGCTGTTCGTGAAGGTGGCCGCGGAGCTCGCACAGCTGCACATATCCATTCCTGTCAGTTCCGGTGAGGACCTCGCCGAACCGTCGGCCGACCCTGCCCCGGAAGACATGCACAGGCGGCTCTACTATGCCGAGCGGGAGAGGCTCGGGCTGCCGTCACAGAGACAGGATCCTCGATCCTGAATACCCGGTGATCACCTGTTGAGTATGGGAGGATCGGCCGCTGTGAGGACGTTCCCCTTTCAGTCCACCGCACCCATCGGACCAGGCCGGCCGGTATCGCTCACTCTCCGGAGGGCCCACCACCACAGTTGTGCCCCGGCCGCACACCGGGCTTCGCCCCGCTCCCGTTCCGCACCCCATGACTGACGGACGCGCCGCGCGTGGGATCGACGCGAAGCGATTGCCCGAGGACGTCATGGCACGCATCGACGCCCTCGCCCCCGGCGAGGACCTGGTGATCACCCGGGACGGGGAACCAGTAGCGAGGATCTCCGGCATCCCCGGTACTGGCGTCCCCAGTACTGGCGTCCCCGGCGCCGTAGTCATCGGCACCGTCATCGATCCGGTCACGCCGGGCACGACCGATGAGGAGCCGTCGGACACGCACAAAGGCGTCACGGTCGTCGTGACCGCGATGAAACTGTCGGATTCGGCCCGCACCTCACTCTCCGACCAACTCGGCGCGGACTACATCGTGCTCGACATGCACGCGGCTCCCGTATCGGCCGATGTCCTGCTGGTGCCGCCGGTCAGCCCGCAGCTGATCGGCAGCCTGCGGTCGGCGTTCCCCGAGGCCCGGGTCGTCGTCGCCGAAATCGAGGACGACGAACTCGGAGTCAGCTACCAGGGCCCGGTCCGTCGCCTGCTCGACGCGGGCGCCGAGGTGTACCTCCCCCCGGCAACCGTCCCCCAACTGGCAAAACAGCTCGACCGAACCCTCACCCATCACCGAAGCCACTTGCTCGGCGGCTCCCCCACCCCGGAAATCGGACCGCACCGCGAGACACCGGATTCCCGGCGGTGACCCATCCGACACTCGCGCGGGCCGGGCAGGGCGTCTGCCCCGGCATCGGGCGGCCACCGGGCCTGATGGCCCACGTCGCCCGGGCGGTGGTCAAGGCCTCGCGGCCACTTGGTGAAGACGAGACCGACGTTGTGTCCGCCGAACCCCAACGAGTTGGCCAGCGCGGCAGACCACTGACCGGTGCGCCGTTCACCTGTAGGGTCTCAGATCTCATGGCCAAATCTCAGAGCAGATAGCCACTGTTTGGCCAGTTGGCCATGCCGCTGCGACGCACACTGTCCTGTCGGATTCTCATAGCGTTGCGCGCCGAGCAATGATGTTTGCCCCGTACATCGGAATTGATCTCATTTTCCTGGTCCTGTTCTCGCGCTACCTGTCACGGTCGTCTCGGCAGGTACGCGGAGCCGGGGGTGGCGACGGATCTGAGTCTGGTCGATATCGAGTGGGCTGACGGCGAGGATGGCGGGCTGCGGAAGTCCGTGCTGGAGGCTGTGTCCCGGGTTCGGTTCGAGTCGGTGCTCCCGGTGCGACGGTTCACGTCGTACCGCGGGCAGCGGCACTTCACGAGCGCCTCGCAGCCGTTCCGGGTGACATGGCCGGGGAAGTAACGCCGGATCGCGCACACGCCGGACTACTTCGCACGGCTGGAGGACGGTTCGGGCCTGGTCGTCGATGTCCCGATACGAGGCCGAAGGGATGTGGGGACTGGTGGACGGCCGGTCCCGCAAACCACCGGCCCCGGTCCCCGGCGCTGGAAGGACGGACGAGCGCGTCGTCAAGGCGGCCACCGAGGCACAGGCCGGGCAGACGGACCCTTCGACAGGCGACCGCAAGCGGCTCATGCTGCACGCCGAACAGATTCTCGCCGCGAAGCGCGGCGAGGAAGCGGTGATACTCCTGCCGACGCGGGCTACCTTCTGCCGGCTGGTGAACAGCCTCGCCAAAAACAATGAGTCCTTCGGGCCGGCCACGGTCCGCCGTCAGCGGGCTCTTCGGCCCGTGGGGCCGTTCACCCCGTCCATGGCTGCCCGCCCCGGAAAGATCGTGCAGATCGACTCCACGCGGCTGGACGTGATGGCGGTGCTGGACGACAGAGTCGTGGCCCGCCCGGAACTGACGATCGCGGTCGATGTCACGACGCGCACGATCTGCACGGCCCTGCTCAGGCCCGCGGGCACGATAGGCGTCGACGCCGCGGTGCTGCTGGCGAGGATGCTGGTTCCCGCGCCGATGCGGCCGGGCTGGGGCCAGACCCTGGCGATGTCGGACTCGATCCTCCCGCACCAGCGGCTCACGGCGGTGGATGCGCAGTTGGAGAAAGCAGCGGCCAAGCCGGTCATCGTCCCGGACACCATCGTGATCGACCACGACAAGGTGTTCGTCTCCGGCCCCTTCTCCTCCGCCTGCTCGCTGCTGGGAATCTCGCTGCAGCTCGCCCGGCCCAGGACTCTCGACGGACAAGGCGATCGCGGAGAGGACGTTCGCGTCGATCAACTCGCTCTTCTGCCGGTACGTCGTCGGCTACACCGGCTCCGATGTCACCCGTCGCGGCAGCGACCCGGCCCTCTACCGGAGGTTCGGCCTCGACCGAGATCGCGGCTTCCGCGAACGCCAGGTCGTTTGAGAACCCTGGGCCTCCGTCTTCTCAAACGACCTGGCATCCCAGCAGGTCAACGGCCCGCTACCTGACACATGCACTTCGGCAGGACACCTGGTGCCCTGCCGTCTTCCAGTGGGCAGATTCTCAGTCCTTCTCATTCACAGTGGCGGATTTTCATCGGAACGCATTCATCCCGGTCAGCCTGCTGGAGAGTTCCCAGAGCCGGGATGCCGCCTCGGGGTCGGTCGCCCAGGGTTTGACTCCGCCGATGAGCATGTCGTCGGTGGCCGCCGGTGCAGCGATGTCACAGTCTTGGCAGTAGGCCCCTCCGTGACTGTCGAGCAGTGGTGACGTTGCCGCCCACACGGCTGTTGCCGCGCCTTGCTCCGGGGATTTGAAGCCGTCGGCCGGCTTGCCGTCGGGGGTCACCCAGCCCTGCACAAGCCACTCCTCGCGGGGGATGTGACGCTGCAACGGCGTGAGGATGCTGCCGGGGTGCACCGCGAAGGCGTGCAGGCCGCTGTCCGCGCCGAGGGTGTCGAGGTGAAGGGCGAAAAGCGCATTGGCGGTCTTGGACTGGGCATAGGCCAGCCAGCGGTCGTAGCCGGTGTGGAAGTGGATGTCGTCCCAGCGGATGTCGGACAGGAAATGACCGGACGAGGCCACGGACACCACCCGGGCCCCGGCGGGGGCGAAAGCCGGACGGAGATGGTGGGTGAGGGCGAAATGGCCGAGGTGGTTAATCGCGAAGTGTGCCTCCCAGCCGGCGCCGACACGCAATTCTGGGCAAGCCATCAGGCCGGCGCCATTGATGAGGATGTCGAGGGGACGGCCCGTTTCCAGGAAACGTTCGGAGAAGGCTCGGACGCTCTCCAGTTCTGCCAGATCGAGTGCGTACACCTCCGTCCTCGGGATGTCGTGCAGGGCTTGTTCGGCGGTAGCGGGCCGGCGAGCGGGGACGACGACGTGCGCTCCCGCGCGGGCGAGAGCGCGGGTGGTCACCAGGCCGAGGCCGGAGTAGCCGCCGGTGACAAGGGCGGTAGTGCCGGTCAGATCGGTGCCTGCGAGGGCATCGTCGGCCGTGCTGTGGGCACCGAATCCGGTGCCGATCTTCATCTGCTTCGTGATCACGCCTGTGACGCTAAAACCTAGACCGCACGCTAGGTCAAGGTAAGTTGCGGCTGTGAGCAAGGAGGCGGGCGGCCTGTCCATTGGCAGGGTCGCCGAGACGACCGGGTTGAGTGTGCATGCGCTGCGGTTCTTCGAACGCGAGGGCCTGTTCCTGCGCGCGATCCCGCGTTCCGGCGGCGGGCAGCGGATCTATGAACAGGCCGATGTGGACTGGCTCGTGTTGTGCGGTCGCCTCCGCGACTCAGGTATGCCAATCGCCACGATCAAGAAGTTCGCCGAACTTGTCCGGTCGGGGCCGGGTAACGAGACGGATCGCCTCGCTCTGCTGCGCGAGCACGAACGGAACGTGCGGGCCAAGATTGACGACCTGAACGCGAGCCTCGACGTCGTCCACGGCAAGGTCGTCACTTACGAGCAGCACCTTCGGGATGGGACAGCAGTCGGGCTCTGGTCACCGACGCTGCCTCGGTGAACCGTTCCAGCCATTCAGGGGCGAGGCGTACCCCCATCGCCGACGTGCCTTCCGCGGAAGCCATCTGGTTTGAGAAGGCCGGAGGCCGGCTTTCTCAAACCAGATGGCAGCCCACCAGTTCAGCAACCTGCCACCCGCCAGACGTCCTGCGCCAGGACATCGCTGGTCGGGGTTCTCACCCTTTCGGGTGGCGAGGTTCCGGCCTGCTCCGCCCGTCAGTGCCTGGCTGACGCCCTTGGCTGTACGGGGCGTTGCCCGTGGGGCGGGGGTACGCGATGGACAGTTTCCGTGGTGGAGCGGCAGGTTCGCAAGCGCATGCCGGATTGCTCTTGACCACTGAGCAGGGTCCGGCAGGGGTCGATGTGAAGCGGCACTGCCGGCTGCCCACCCCCCGGCGGCGGCGTTCACGTTCGCGTGGACCCGGCAGGCGGTCGAGTCGCGTGACGGACGCTCAGCGCCTCGTCTCGTACCTGGTCAGGATCACGCCGCAGGGAAACATCCGCGTCTCCACCAGGTTCAGGTTCACCCAGCTGTCCAGCACGGTGAAGAACGGCGTGCCACCGCCCACCAGGACCGGCGCGGTGGCCAGCACGTACTCGTCAATCAGCCCGGCCCGCATGGCCGCCCCGGCGAGCGTCGCGCCGCCGATGTCCATCGGGCCGCCGTCCTCGGCCTTGAGCCGGGTGATCTCGGCGACCGCGTCGCCGGTGACCAGGCGGGTGTTCCAGTCGACCTCGTCGATCGTCGAGGAGAACACCACCTTCGGCATGTCCCGCCAGCGGCGCGCGAACTCGATCTCCGCCGAGGTGGCGTTGGGCTGCCGTTCGGCGGTCGGCCAGTAGGAGCTCATCGTCCGCCACAGCTTGCCCCCGTACAGCGAGAGGTCGGTCGCCTGCAACTGGTCGGACCAGAACTGGAACAGGTCGTCGCTCGGCACGCTCCAGCCGATGTCGTCGCCGGGCGCGGCGATGTAGCCGTCCAGGGTCAGGTTCATGCCGTAGATCAGTTTCCGCATGGCGCCAGCCTTCCGTGAGTCGGTCTCACGCGTACAGACCGGCGCGGCGCGGGAAACTCATCGGTGCGCGATCTGAGACCGATCTTGGGTGACATCGCGGTGAGACGACAGAGAACCAGCAGGTCACGGAAGAGCGAGATGTCATCGGCGGCGAGATCCTGCAAACGAATGTGGGATCTCGGATCGGCTGGCCGAATCTCACGGCCGGTGGCCATTCCGTGGCCGATCAGCCACGGAACTGAGACTGTCCGGGCGGCCTGTTGCGCTCAGCCGCTCCGTGGCGGACGCCTCGTCGGTTGCCAGCCGCCGTGTGATCCGGTTGAACAGGTCCGTCAGCGGCTCGCCGACGTCCTGACCGAACTCGGTCAGCCCGTAGGTGACTTGGGGTGGCGTCGTCGGCGCGACCTCACGCCGGACCAGCCCGTCCTGGACCAGCGCGCGCAAAGTCTGAGCGAGCATCTTCTCGCTGATGCCCTGGATGCTGTCGCGCAACTCGTAGAACCGAAGGTCGTTTTTCCGCAACGAGATCAGCACCCAAATGCCCCACCTGCTGGTCACGTGATCGACCACGTCGCGTGCGGGGCAGTCGGTGTGAAACACGTCATACCGACTGCTCGTTCCGGCTTGCGTGAGCTGCGCGCCTTCCCTCATGTCCGGAGCTTACCTCTGGGTATGTTCTTACGAAAAGTAAGCCCTACTCCTAGCGTCAATTGCCACAGCGCACAACGGACTAGGAGCTGAACATGATCGTGGTGACCGGGGCTACCGGAAATATTGGCCGGCCACTGACGCGGGCCCTGGCCGAGGCGGGCGAGCAAGTGACAGCGGTGTCGCGGCACGCGGTGGAGGTGCCGGACGGCGTCCGCCACGTGGCGGCCGATCTGGCCGAACCGCTGAGCCTCGCACCCGCGTTGGACGGGGCGAAGGCGTTGTTCCTCCTGCTCTCCGGCGACCTGCACGCCCCTCAAGCGAGGCCGGCCGACATCATCGGCCTGGCCGCGGCCAGTGGGGTCCGCCGGGTCGTCCTGCTGTCCTCGCAGGGTGTGGCGACCAGGCCACTCGGCCCGTCGCGGGTCGCGATGCGCGCGTTGGAGGACGCGTTGAGAGAGTCCGGCCTGGACTGGGCCGTCCTGCGACCGGGCGGCTTCGCCTCCAACGCCTTGGCCTGGGCGGAGTCCGTCCGCACGCACGGGACGGTCGCCGCGCCCTTCGGCGACACAGGGGTACCGGTCATCGACCCGGTCGACATCGCGGAGGTCGCGGCGGCCTGCCTGCTGGACGACCGGCACACCGGCGGAATCTTCGAGCTGACCGGGCCGGAGGTGATCACGCCCCGTCAGCAGGCAGTGGCCATCGCAACGGCACTCCACTCGCCGGTACGGTTCCACGAACTCACCCGCGACGAGGCCAAGGCCACGATGACCCGGTTCGTACCGGCGGAACTCGCCGACGACACCCTGGACATCATCGCTGCCCCGAACCCGGCCGAACTGCGGATCAGCCCCGACGTGGAACGAGTCCTCGGCCGCGCCCCACGCCCCTTCAATGACTGGGTCGACCGCAACATCGCGGCATTCCGCTGAGACACCGCTCCACTGAAACGCCCGGGCCGCCCCGTGCGACTACGGCCGCACGGGGCGGCCCCATCACCGCCCACCACCAACCAGCGCTCAAGAGCCGGAGCGATCCGACAGGGTCCTACTGGTGTGCTGCGACGGTGAGCCTTCGGCAGGAGCGGGCGAGGGAGTCGAGGTCTCTCCGGCTGTTTCGGTCCCGGTGAACGGGTCGAGTTCTCGTTCCATCGGCTTGACTCAGGCGCGGATGTCAGCTCCCAGGAAGAGGAGCCATGTCCGGTGGATGGCCTCCTGCGGGCCAGGCCGCCCGCTCCTCGTGGCCGACCCGCGGATTCGGACGCAACCGTGAGACCGGATGGCGTGGAAACGGCGTGAGACACCAGGACCAGCCGCAGCTCACAGCCGCTCAATAGGACACGAACCGCGAGACCCCACATCACTGCGGACCACGTCCGGTTCCACGCGCGGGTCGAGTTCATCGAGGTTGCGCGTGGCCGGCACCGTGCCGTCCCTGAGCGCGAACAGGGCGGCCAAGGCGCCAACCGCTCCGGACGCGCCCATCATGCGACCTGTCATCGACTTCGTCGCCGTCACCGAAGCGTGGCTGCCGATCGCCCGGCCTCCGGCCCGGACGGCGGCTGCGACGTCGTGGGAGCCGGCGCCCACCGCTCCGTCCAAGCGCTCGCCCGCGAGATCCGGCCCCTGGAGCGGCGCACTCGCACATGACGCGACCCCGCTGCGCAGACGACCGGGTGAGCCTCTGAAGGGTTCGCACAGCACGGTAGGCGGCCGGCGGCCGGTTCCGCCGAACCCCGGGGAATTGCATCAGATGCGTGATTCTGCCCTCTAGCGAGAGGGGTGGGGAGTGTTCGAAGGTACGCGAGAGGTCGCTGGCTCGGCTCGGCCGGAGCTGGTCTCGGGGCGCATCTGCTACACCCCGAGGACGCGGTCTTGGAGGCGATGCTGGCGGGATGGGCACGCCAACAGATAGGTGGCCGTGGCCTTCAGAAGAAGACGGTCAGCGACCGTCGCGAGATCGTTGAGCAGTTCAGGGACTTCACGAACGAGTACCCGGGGAAGTGGACGGCCGCGGACATCGACGAGTGGATGGCCGACCTGGTGATGCGCCACGACCGTGCCAAGACGGCGCTCCGCACCTACCAGGGGGCAGTGGGCGTGTTCATGGACTACCTGCTCAACCCGGTCTACGGGTGGGTGGAGGTCTGTCTGGAGAGGTTCGGTACGCACCCGACGCCGATCCTCCACGACGGCAACCGGCGTGAACACCTCGTGGACTATGAGGGCGAGGAAGACCGTCGGCCGATGACGCGGGAAGAGTGCCAGCTCTTCTTCGACCACATCGACGAGCGGGTCGAGAAGGCCATCAAGCGGGGCCGCAAGGGGGCCTTGACCGACTACCGGGACTCCACCCTGTTCAAGACGATCTACGGGTGGGGGCTGAGAGCCTCGGAGGCATCCGGCCTGGATGTCGTAGACCTCTACCGCAGCGCGAAGGCCCCGCAGTTCGGCCGCTACGGCATGGTGCACGTCCGTAAGACCGAGGGGGCCAAGGGCTCGGGACCCCGGCGGCGGAACGTCGCCGGCATCAAGCCGTGGGCGGTCGAGGCCCTGGAGGACTACGTCGTCAACCTCCGTCCCCGCTACGGCTTCCCAGCCACCCGGCCCTCTGGCTGACCGAACGCGGCGGCCGGCTGCGGGTCCGCGAGACAGAGGACCGGTTCGCCCTCTACCGAGCGGGGCATCGATCTGTCGGCCGGCCAGATCTACCGCCTGGTGGTCGAGACGCCGGAACGGCTCAACCTCAAGGTGCTGATGGCCCTGCTCGACACCCTCGGCTGCTCGATGGACGACGTGATCGATCCGGTCGCCGCAGGCCGGCCCCGGGCGAACAAGGCCGCAGACGGCACCGGGACCACCGGCGTCGGCGACTTCCGGCCCAAGCGAGCCCGGATCGTTCGGCCGTCGTGACCACCACCCCGAGAGCCGAGACGGACCCGAACGCGGTGATCGTCGGCCTCGTCGCCGCGGTCGGCCCGACTTGCCACCGCAGACGGTCCAGCACGCGATATCTCAGGCCGTACACGCCAAGCCGCGTGCTGTCCTCTTGGCACGGACGCCGGAGGGTGATCCGGGGCTGCTGACCTCGGCCGGGCCGAAGGCCCGGCTTCGGTCGAACGCTTGATCCGCCTTCTCGCGCAGGCTGGTGCCGTCAACGTCGGCCGGCCGCCCTGCTCGCGTTGCGGCAGGCTGGGGCCGCTGACGAACACCAATGGCTCTGGCCCGCGGACCTGTGCCTCATGCGGCGGGAAACGCCCGGACACCCGCTGGGCCTGCAGCGTCTGCGGCAACAGCAAGATCCCGCGCTACGGGCTGGACCGCTCCGGTCGTGAAGTCTGCCGGTCCTGCTACCGGGCCGAGTGCACCGAGGACCCGGCCGCTGACCTCCTGAACTACCTCAGCGGTCTTGCCCTCGGGCTCGGTGAGTCCGTGCTCCGGGAAGTGATCGCCGAGGTCACCAAAGGCAGCACCTCCATCACCCGGCGCCTGCTCCGGGACGTTCAGAGCCAGCCGGCCTTGCTGGCCGGGCAGGCTTGACCACCACGGGCCCCGGACCCTCCTGCTGGCCGAGCGACTGCACCAGGCCGGCGCCGACAGTGTTCCGACGCCGAAGTGCCCGCACTGCGACCGCGCCGTCCGGCTGAGCCACTCCATCAAGCGGCTCCGGGGCTGCGGCACCTGCTGCAACCGCTCGACCGCCAAGCCCTGCACGCACTGCGGCCGCTCGCGTCCCGTCGCCGGACGCACACCCGACGGCGCCCCCTTCTGCAGCGACTGCCGCAACAAGGACGCCACCTGACAGGAGGAACGCGTCGGCTGCGGCCGTCACCGTGCTGTTGCCGCACGCACCGAGAACGGGCCGCTCTGCACGTCATGCCGCAAGCCACCCAGGATGCAGTGCGGCACCTGCGGCAAGATCCGCCCCTGCTTCCACAGCGCTGCCGGCACCCCACGCTGCCGGGCCTGCCTGAGGAAACTGGAGCCCTGCACCGACTGCGGACGCACCTTGCGCGTGGTCGCCCGAACACCGCGAGGACCGTTCTGCGAGAACTGCTGGGAGGACGCCCCCCGAGGCCCGCAAGCCCTGTCAGCAGTGCGGCACCGTCGAGAAGCTCTTCCACTTCGGCCTCTGCCGCCGATGCGCCGGCGAACGCCACCCGCGGAACCTGCTGACCTCACCGGACGGCACCAGGCGGCCCGAACCCGACAAGGTCGTGGACGCGCTGCTGAACTTGAACTCCCGCCGGACGCTGCTCCATCTGCGGGAGTCGGCGACCGCCACCCGCCTGGTCACCGACCTCGCCTCCGGGACCTGCGAGCTCACCCACGAAGCTCTCGATGCCCGCATGGCCGGACAGACGGACATGGCCGTCTGTCCTACTTCCGCGCCGTCCTCGTCTCCGCCGGCGTCCTGCCCGTCCGCGACGAGTACATGGCCCGGCTGGAACGTTGGATCGAACGGAAGCTCGCCGCCATCAACGACGCCGAGGACCGCAAGCTGATCACCGCGTTCGCCCGCTGGGACCGCATCGCACGACTCGGACGACGATGCCGCGGCAAGCCGCTATCCGCCCAGGCGGCCGACATCATCCAGACCAGATCGCCAAGGCCATCGCCTTGCTCAGCTGGATCAAGGACCAGGGCGAGACGCCGGCCACCTGCCGGCAAGCACAGATCGACCTCTGGCTCACCTCCGAAGACCACCAGGGCCCCTACAGCGCACGCCCGTTCGTCACCTGGGCAGTCCGCAGCAAGTTCGCCTTCAACATCAGCATCCCCGCCCGTCCCCGGCGCGTCTTCCACCGCCCGCTGGACGCCGACGCACGCTGGAGCATCGCCCGTCGGCTCCTGAACGACGACTCGATCGAGACCAAGGACCGCGTCGCCGGACTGATGGTCCTGCTCTATGGCCAGACCCCCGCCCGAACCTGCCGTCCGACCACCGCACACGTCATCCACGACGGCAAGGGCGTCGCCCTTCAGCTCCGCGAGATCCCGTTGAGGCTGCCGCCGCCCCTGGACGCCCCGGTCCTACGACTCGTCGGCATCGCCAACGATCACCAGCACACCGTGATGGCAAACGCGTCCAACGCACCCTGGCTCTTCCCGACCCAGCAGCCGGGAAAGCACCTGACCAGCAAGCAGTTCCTCTCCCGACTTCGGAAGATCGGGCTCCCCTCCGAGGCCGCTCGCTGCGCGGCCCTGCTCGACATCTGCACCACGATGCCGGCGGGCGTCCTCGAACGGCTCCTCGGCATCAGCCCCGCAGCAGCCAGCCGATGGGCAGCCGAGGTGGCCCGCCGATCAGACGCCGATCAGACGCCGACGAGACTCTCGATCACTTCTGATCTCAGTCAGCGCTGTCCTCGACGCCTCCGCGCAGACCCCACTCATCCAAGCCGGCATAGATCAATGCAGTGCGCCCCCGCGGAAAGGAGAGCGCCTCGGCCATACCTGTATAGACCGCCACCAGAGAGTCGGCTCCTCGCCACCAGGTATCGGCCAGGCCCATCACTTCGCGTACTGGCTCGAACCCGTCCAGCACGATGCCGTCGACATCGTCGCCGGTGACCTTGACGATCTGCCTCGCCCACATGGACGCGTGGTGGGTCAGCGCGAGCGACTCGACCCAGCCCTCGACGGTGGCATGGAGGGGCACCCACTGACCTCCGTGAATACCGAACTCGCCGGACGGCCCGATCATGAACGAGTAGGGGACCGCGGTCCGCTGCACCCCTGCTTCGAACGACCATCCCTCGGATGCAGAGCCTTCGGGAGAGTCCGCTTCGAGATACCTCGGGCCACCGTCGTACTGCGATGCGGGTGGTAGAACCAGACCGCCCCAGCGCTCTCTATAGGTCACCATCCGGTCGATGACCGCCGCTGGGATGTCTCGGTCGAGCCACCACTGTCTGTGCTCCTCGACGTGCATGACATCGACCTTGACACCGTGCGCTCGGACGAACGAGCGGGCCCGTTGGGTCAGACCATCGGGCACATCGTTGAAAAGGTTGAGATTCACCAGAAGGACGCTACCCAGTAGCCTCAGGGGCGGCGGGCCCCGACCCCCCTTTGGTTCCCGGGGCACCGTGCCCCGGTCGAGCTGAAGACATGGGCTTGGCCGCCCTGTTCCGCACGCCCGAATATCCGAACCTACCGACAGGGTCAGCCCGCCTTCGGCGGGTTCCGAGCGTCGAAGGCGAAGAGTGTGTTCTTGGCCGCAGCCACGATCAGCGCGCGCCCCACGACGGTCACGCGCGGGCTTGCGCCCTCCTCGCCGGTCAGACCGTCGGCCTGCGGATCTGTTGTCCACAGGGCTTTGCCGTCGTGCGGCGACAGTGCGACCACCCGGCCGGTGGCCGAGCTGAAATACAGCGCGTCGACTCCCGCCACGGGCCCCGAAGCGCCCTCCACGCCCATCTGCCGGGACCACTTCTTCCGGCCGGTCGCGGGGTCGAGCGCCGTGACGAGACCCGTCCGCCCGCTCAAGTAGAGGGTGCCGTCCACCATGCCGGGCGTCCCCGAGTACGTCTCGGTCAGCCGGGAGTACGTGACCTTCCGCGAGACCGGGTCGACCCGCGCCACCCCGTCGTAGCCGGCCAGCGCCGGCCCCTCCATGTGCTCCTGAAGGAGTACGAGCCTGCCGTCGGCGACGCCCATCGGCACGGCGGGGCCGTCGACCGCGATGGGCCTGCCCAGTGTCCCCGAGGCGCGGTCGACCGGGTACAGGGTGGAGTGCCACACCGCTGAGGCGTCCACCTCCTCATTCGTCGCGCACATCGCGAGGAGCTGCGCGCCCGCCAGGACGGGCGCGCACTGCGTGGCCGCGGGGAACGGCGTCTTCCAGGCGACCTTGCCGCTGTGCGCGTCCCGGGCCTCGAAGCGGGAGTTGTAGGCGTCGACCGTCACAACGGCGGAGCCGACCACCATGGCGTCCTGAGTCCGGCCCGTGACGGCCTGCGACTGGGCGCCGGACGGCACGGACCACAGCTCCCGCCCATTGTTCGCGTCGATGGCCACCACCTCACTGGGAGGGCCCTGCGGGGCATCCTGGGCGGCGAAGCGGTAACCGAGCACCGTGTCATCGGTCGCGCCCACCAGGTGCATGCCCTGGACAGGTACGCCCGGGCTCTTCGCCGTCCATACCCGGGAGCCGTCCGAGGCTCTGATCCGGGTCGCGACGACACCGCCGCCCCCGCAGAACAGCGCGTCGCCCCGCGCGACGCAACGCAGCTCGTCGGGGGTGTCCTCGCTACCGCCCAGCACGGACTTGCGCCATGGCCCGAAGCCGTCCGGAAGCGCGGGAACCGGCTCCGCGACGCTGTTGCCCTTGTCGCCGCGATTCCCCCCGAAGCCGCCCGCCGCCAGCGCGGCGACTCCCCCGCCGATCGCTGCCACCGCGACCGCGGCGGCGAGCACGGGACGCCATCGGCGACGCAGACGACCGCCGACCGAGGTCCCGGCGCCCACTGCACCGGGACCGGCCGTGGCGGTGGCCGGGGAATTCGGCGCCGGAGTGGCCGGCGTCGCGAGGTGATGCTGGGTGATCATGTCGCGGGTGCGACCCACGCCGGCCCCGTTCGCGTCGGCCCCGCCGAGATCGGCCGGCAGGTCCCGCAAGAGCACGAGGAGTTCGTCCGCCGAGGGACGCCCCTCGGGCTCCTTGGCCAGGCACGGCTCGACGACCACGCGCAGGGCCGCCGGCACCGCACCCAGTGACGGCTCGTCGTGCACCACCTGATACGCCGTGATGTACGGGCTGTCCGCGTCGAAGGGCCCGTGCCCCGTCGCCGCGTACACCAGCAACGTCCCCAGCGAGAAGACATCGGACCGCGGCCCCACACCACGCGGCGCCTGCAACTGCTCCGGCGACATGAACGGCGGCGTACCGATGACCCGTCCTGTCATCGTCAGCGTCTGCTGGTCCACGGCGCGCGAGATACCGAAGTCGATGACGCGCGGGCCCTCGGGCGAGAGCACGACGTTCGAGGGCTTCAGGTCACGGTGGACGACCCCCACGCGGTGGATGTCGCGCAGCGCCTCCGCCAGCCCGATGGCGAGCCTTCTCAGCTCTGCTCCGCTGAGCGGGCCTTCCGCCGCGATGCGCTGGGCGAGCGTGTGCCCCTCGATATAGGTCGTCGCCATCCACGGATGCTCGGCATCGGGGGCAGCGTCGACCACGGCGGCGGTGAATGCGCCGCTCACCCGCCTCGCCGCCGCCACCTCCTGCCGGAAACGGATGCGGAACTCGTCGTCCCCAGCGAACTGCTGGTGGATCAGCTTGATCGCGATGGGCCGCCCCGAGCTGGTACGGGCCAGGAAGACCGTGCCCATGCCACCCGAGCCGAGCCGCGCCTCAAGCGGATAGCCGCCGATCTCGGCTGGATCACCTCCGCGCAGCGACACTCTTCCCGACCTCCCGTCCCCCGTGTACCTCTGCCGCCACGGGCCTGCGTACCTGTCCTGCACACAAACTAGCCGCAGGGCAGTACGGCAGAGCAAAGCGGGTGACGAACTGGGGGCTCATGACCGCCCCCGCGCCCCGCAGGACCCCGCAGGACCCCGCAGGGCCCCGCAGGACAGAGCCCCACCAACCCGACGCCGGCCCGGCCTCGGCCACGAAGACATCGCAGAGCATCACCAGCCTGACAGAACGGGGCAAAATTTACGCAAAGCTGTCAAGAAGGTCGCGGGCGCCGAACACGAGTTCCTGGCGTTCCACGGCATCCCGGCCGAGTGCGGGGCTCACACGGTTGCGATGCCCGGGTCGCTCACGCCGGCTTGACCGTTCTCGACGTGCCCGGCCATGCGCCGCAGATACCCTGCGTTGCCCTCGACCACGACCGTCAGGTCGTACCAGCGTTTGGTGGCGCGCAGATCGACGCCCTGCACGACGGTGGCGCCGGCGCGGACCGTGAAGGTCTGGCGCTCCCCGCCGTACGCGTTGGTCACGGTGAGGTGCGCGTCGGTGGCCGACGGGTTGGTCATGGTGAGCTTCAGGTTGCCAGCGTCGTGACGTACCGTCACCTCCGGTTCGGCGGCTTTGTTGTTGCCCTTGAAGGTGCGCAGGAAACCGTTCGGGCCGTGGACCGTGAGGTCGTGGCTGCCGCCGGAGTACACCGAGTTCCAGCTGTCGGACACGGGCTTCCCGGCTGCCGTCGTGTACGTCCACGGGCCGTCGGCGCGCTTCTGCGAGCGCACCTGGAAGGCGGCACCCGCCCGGTCCCCCGCGCTGAACGTCAGCTTGTACTTGCCGGTGGCGAGGTCTGCGGCTCCGTCGACGTAGGGAGCGTAGGAGAGCGGGCGGCTCGGCCGCGCCCCTGCCTCCTGCCGGGGCAGGGCGCCCTGGGCGGGTGGCCTCGGTACGTAGCTGTCGTGGCGGTCGCGGTCGGGCGGGGTGTAGCCCGCGGTGTCCGGCAGGCCGGCCGGGTCTGTGACCTTGAGGGAGAAGTCGAAGGCGGATGTGAGGTCACCGCAGATGGCACGCCGCCATGGTGAGATGTTGGTTTCCTTCACTCCGAACCGGTTCTCCATGAAGCGCAGGATCGAGGTGTGGTCGAAGGTCTCGGAGCAGACATATCCGCCGGTGGACCACGGTGAGACAACGATCATCGGGACGCGCTGTCCGAGGCCATAGGGACCTGCGGCGTATCCGACGCCGCCCTTGTAGTGGTCGAGTGTGGTGTCGACGGTGGACAGTCCCTGGGCGGCGGAAGCCGGAGGATACGGCGGCACGGCGTGGTCGAAGTAGCCGTCGTTCTCGTCGTAGGTGATGAACAGGGCGGTCCTGCTCCACACATCGGGGTTCGAGGTGAGCGCGTCAAGGACGTGCGAGATGTACCAAGCACCGTAATTTGCGGGCCAGTTGGGGTGCTCGGAGAACGCTTCGGGGGCGGCGATCCAGGAGATCTGCGGCAGCCTGGCGGCCTTGACGTCGGCTTCGAGGATGTCGAAGTATCCGTCTCCCGCCTTTGCGTTCGTGCCGGTGCGGGCCTTTTCGTACAGGGAGTCGCCGGGCTTGGCGTTGCGGTAGTTGTTGAAGTACAGCAGGGAGTTGTCGCCGTAGTTGCCGCGGTACGCGTCGTCGATCCAGCCCCAGCCGCCGGCCGCGTCGAGGCCGTCGCCGATGTCCTGGTACACCTTCCAGGAGATGCCCGCCTTCTCAAGGCGTTCCGCGTACGTCGTCCAGCCGTAGCCCGCTTCCTGGTTGCCGAGGACGGGGCCGCCGCCGGTGCCGTCGTTGCCCACGTGCCCGGAGAGCATGTAGTAGCGGTTCGGGTCGGTCGCGCCGATGAACGAGCAGTGGTAGTCGTCGCAGATGGTGAACTTGTCGGCGAGTGCGTAGTGGAACGGGATGTCCTCCCGTGTCAGGTACGCCATGGTGCCGGTGCCTTTGGCGGGGATCCAGTTGTCGTACTTGCCGTTGTTGAACGCGCTGTGGCCGCCGCCCCAGTCGTGGTCGAGGCCCGCGATGAACTGCATGCCCAGGTCGTCGGCGTCGGGGTGGTAGGGCAGGGTCTCCTTGCCGCCGCTCGTCTGGTGCCATACCGGTTTGCCGCTGGGCAGTGTCACCGGGCGGGGGTCCCCGAAGCCCCTGACGCCCTTCATCGACCCGAAGTAGTGGTCGAAGGAGCGGTTCTCCTGCATGAGGACGACGATGTGTTCGATGTCCTGGACGGTTCCGCTGCGGCGCGCCGCGGGGATGGCCGCGGCGCGGTCGATGGAGCCGGACAGGGCGGCGAACCCTGCGGTGGCTCCGGCGATCTGAAGGAAGCGACGCCGATTGATTTCGGTCATGGCTGTGGGGTCCTCCCTGTTGCTTCGACGATGTCCGTCCACGAAGAGGGGCAGACGGAGTATTCAAGAGGGCCCGGGCTCAAGGAAAGTGGGCCGAGGTGACGGTCGGGCAAAATGTGGGCGGCGCCCCGGTGGCAGGCCGCCCGAGGGGGAAGCTTTCCCGGCCTGAATCACTGACGGTATGTCAAATAGGTCGTCCGTCCCGGACTCTTGACTGGTTGTCAGGTTCGCGCCATCCTCGACGGGACCTACGCGCGAGTAAGTTGGCGCGCCCATCCCGGACAGCGAAGGTAGCCCGGATGACTCTGCTCCGCAGACGTGGACTGTTTGCCGTTGTCGTCACCCTCCTGCTGGCTCTCGGTGTGGGCAACCCGCCGGCCGTCGGCGCCGACACCCCCTGGTGGGAACCCACGGCACGGCCCGCCGCCGATTCCCGGATCGATGTCACCGGCGAGCCCTTCCACGGCACGGACAGCCGGGGCCGGGTCCGTGGCTTCGTCGACGCACACAATCACGTGATGTCCAACGAGGGCTTCGGCGGCCGCATCATCTGCGGCAAGCCGTTCTCCGAAGCGGGCATCGCCGACGCGCTCACGGACTGCCCCGAGCACTATCCCGACGGCTCGCTCGCCCTCTTCGAGAACGTGACCGGCGGTTCGAACGGCCATCACGACCCGGTGGGCTGGCCGACGTTCAAGTCCTGGCCCGCCCACAACTCCCTGAGCCACCAGCAGAACTACTACGCGTGGCTGGAGCGCGCCTGGCGCGGCGGCCAGCGGATCCTGGTCAACGACCTGGTGACCAACGGTCTGTTGTGCTCGATCTACGTCAGGGACCGCGGCTGCGACGAGATGGACGCCATTCGTCTCGAAGCCCGCAAGACCTACGAGATGCAGGACTACATCGACAAGATCTACGGCGGAACGGGCAAGGGCTTCTTCCGTATCGTCACCGACTCCACCCAGGCCCGCCAGGTCGTCGCGGAGGGCAAGCTCGCCGTGGTGCTCGGCGTCGAGACCTCGGAGCCCTTCGGCTGCAAGCAGATCCTCGACGTCCCCCAGTGCAGCCAGGCCGACATCGACAGCGGTCTGGACGAGCTCCACAAGCTGGGTGTGCGCAGCATGTTCCTGTGCCACAAGTTCGACAACGCCCTGTGCGGGGTGCGGATGGACTCCGGCACCATCGGAACGGCCGTGAACATCGGTCAGTTCCTCTCCACCGGCACCTTCTGGACCACGGAGAAGTGCACCGGTCCGCAGCACGACAACCCCTCGGGCAACGTGGCCGCCCCGGCCGAGGTGACCAAACTGCTGCCCGCCGGGATCAAGGTGCCCGCATACGACAGCGCCGCGCAGTGCAACACCCGTGGGCTGACCCGCCTCGGCGAGCACGCGGTCAAGGGGCTGATGAAGCGCAACATGATGTTCGAGGCCGACCACATGAGCGTCAAGGCGGCCGGCCGTGCCCTGGACCTGCTGGAGTCGGCGGACTACCCCGGCGTGCTCTCCAGCCACAGCTGGATGGACGACGGCTGGCTGGAGCGCGTCCACCGCCTCGGCGGCTTCAAGGCGTCGTACATGTCGAGCGCGGACAGCTTCGCCAAGGAGTCCGCCGGGACCAGGACACTGCGCCAGAAGTACGGCGTAGGACTCGGCTACGGCACCGACATGAACGGCGTCGGCGGCTGGCCGGGACCGGTCGGACCCGACGCCCCCAACGCGGTCAAGTACCCCTTCCGCAGCGCCGACGGCGGCTCCGTCGTCGACCGTCAGCAGACCGGCCGACGCACCTGGGACTTCAACACCGACGGTGCGGCCCATGTCGGCATGGTGCCCGACTGGATCGAGCAGATCCGGCTCAGCGGCGGCACGGACACCGTGCAGGACCTGCTGGGCGGCGCGGAGTCCTACCTCCGCACCTGGCAGGCGACCGAACTCCACAAGCCCGAGCCCAACCTCGCCGCCGGCGCCGCGGCGAGCGCCAGTGACACGGAGTGGAACCCGTTCACCAGCTACGCCGCAGGGAAGGCCGTGGACGGCGACACCGGCACGAGATGGGCGAGCGGCTGGTCGGACGACCAGTGGCTGCGACTCGATCTGGGCGGCTCCCGTACGGTCGGCAAGGTGTCCCTGGACTGGGAACAGGCCTACGCGCGTGCGTACCGGATCGAGGTCTCGGACGACGGGACCGCGTGGCGGACGGTGTGGTCCACGGACAACGGGGACGGCGGCCTGGACAACGCGGTGTTCAGCCCGGTGCAGGCGCGGTACGTCCGTGTCCACGGCGTGACGCGGGCCACCAAGTACGGCTACTCGGTCAACGAGGCAGCGGTGTACAGCCGCTGAGCTACTCCCGCACCAACGTCAGGATCTGGTCCGCGACGATGTCCAGCACGTCGCCCGCCTTCTCCTCGTCGCCCAGCACGAGGAAGTTGAGGGTGAGTCCGTCGGTCAGCGCGGCCAGATACCTGGCGGCCGCGGGTTCGGGCATCGTCAGCTCCACGCCGAGGACCGCGGGGAGTTGGCGGATGACTTTGGTGTGTGCCGCGAGATAGCGCTCGTACTGGCGCCGGGCGAGATGCTCGTAGCCGGGTTCCCGCAGGGCGTACTGGGTCAGTTCGTACGTCAGCATGTGCTCGCCGGGATTGGCCAGCACATGATCCCAGTACGCCTGGATCCCGGCGCGGACCGTCTCGCGCAGGGTGGGCCTGCGGACGAGCGTGGTCAGGACGTCCGACTCGGAGTGCTCGGAGATGGTGTCCATCACCGCTTCGAGCAGCTCCTGCTTGGATGCGAAGCAGTAGTGGAAGACGCTCAGCGAGACACCCGCCTCCGCCACGACGGACCGCGTTGTGGTCTTCGCGACGCCGTCGCGGGCCATCACCCGGATCGCAGCCTCGACCAGTTGCCTGCGCCGCTGCGCCGACGGCATCCGCCCCATGACGCCTCCTCCCCTGACCGGCGCAAGCATACGCCGCAGGGGTGCGGAGCAGCGGGCCGCTGTGACGGCCCGCGTTCTTCTCGCCCCACTGTCCGTGCGGGCCCGCCAGGACGCCCTCCTGCCGTGACAGGGGCTTGTGTCCTCAAGAGCTTGTGTTCTCAAGAGCCGCAGGCGAGTGACCCGCAGTCCAGTCGGGCGACTGCCGCCCGTGAGTGTGCGAGCAGCGGGCGTGACGACACAGGACCCGGACCTCCGAGGAGGACCGGGTCCCGCGAGGGCGGTGTCAGACGGCGGCGCTGCCCGCCAACTCACGGGCCTTGGCCGCCCACTCCCCCATCCTCGTGATGGCGGAGGTCATCAGCTTCACCCCGGCGGAGATCTCCTTCACCGGCTTGCGGAGGTGCCGGCTCACTCGGACCATGGCGCCCACCGAGGTACCGAAGGAGCCGATCTGCGCCAGACCGTCCTGCGCGGCATCGTCCAGGGACATCAACTGCCCCAGGAACTCCTCCGCTTCCTCACCGCGCTCGTCGGGCGGCGTCATCTCGATGAGCCCCAGCGCGGCCCGTACCCCGCTGTCCAGAGTCGCCATCCGGTCGGCGAACGCGGCGGCTACGGTGTGCAGTTCGCCCGCGGGTACGCCAATCTTCTCCGCGTACCGGGCGACGCCGGCGAGCCGTGCGCTCATGGGCGCGTTCGCCTGGGTCAGGTCGAGCATCTCGGTGCCGGACTGCTCGGTCAGCGCTGCAATCGTCTCGATCGTCTTCGTGATCGCCTCCATGTCGTTGGCCATCTCGTCCAGCCCGTCCTCGATCACCGCGAAGTCGTCGAGCAGACCGGGCGAATCCTCGTCCTCCTCCTTCCCGCCGTCGCCGGCCTCCGAGGCGGCGGCCGGCCCGTCACCGGTCTGGAGTCCGCGCAGCACCCGTGCCGGCGTGAGGAGTTCGAAGCCGTCCCGGAGGCCGGCCTCCAAGGCGCTCTCGATCTCCTTGCGCGCTCCGGCCAGATGGCTGCGCGTCCGTTGGTATCGGATCGTCCTGATCGACGCGATGTCGAAGGGCAGCTGACCGGTTTCTCCGATGTGGATCGTCGGCTTGCCGGTGATGTGCCGCAGCCCCAGCTCGTACATCACGTTGGGGTTGCCGCCGCTGACGTCCGCGACAACCAGGTCGGACTCGACGACGTGCCGGCAGATCTGCTCGTTGCTGTCACCGGCGTGCGCGATGCCGTCCGCGCGCACGGCGCTGATGCCGTACTTCTCGCAGGCGGGGGCGATCACCTGCTCGAAGATGCCGAGGTTGTGTTCGTACACCTCGCGCTCGGGGCTGCCGTGGGCGGCGTGCGGATCACCGATGGGGCCGACGACGAAGCACCTCTGGGGCCGGCCGGATTCCTGCCGGAGTGTCTGTGACGTGTTCATGAGGGCTCCTCCGATGCGCGGGGGTGGGTTTCGTGGGGTTGGTCCGCGGGCGCGTGGTCGTCCTCCAGGGGGACGGCGTACACCGGCCGTTCCTCGATGCCGAGGGTGCGCAGCAGGTAGGCGGTGGGGATGCGGTAGCGTCCACCGACCCGCAGCACGGGGCAGGGGAAGGCGCCGAGGCGGATCAGCTTGTACGCCGTCCCGGGGCAGATCCCGAAAGCGCGGGCGGCTGTGCGCAGGTCGACGCTCAGGGGCAGGTCGAGGGCCTCCGCGAAGCCGAGCGGCGGGCCGGACCGCCCGCTCACCGCCGGGCTCCCGCGGGCCGCAGGACCAGCGTGCCGATGAGGTCGGCCTCCTCGTGGCGGCGGGCCCGGAGCACCAGGTCGGTCAGGCCGGTACCCGTCCGACCCCCGTCTCGACGACGGCGCGGCTCGGCGAAGCGGAGCGTTGCGCACACACCCTCGCGGCGGGGCGGGGGCGTGATGTGCACTTCCCATCCCTCGGGCGGGCGGGTCCCTTCCTCCGGCGCGACGGTGGCGTTGCGGGCCTCGGCGAAGGCACCGACATCGACGACGGGAATCTCCCGTGTGACGCGCTTCGCGTAGGCCCACATCCGGTTCACCGCCTCCTTGATCAGGCAGCCTCCCGTGTCCGGTCCCTCCGGGTCCGCCGCATCGAGAGCGGCGAGCACGGCCAGGACGGCCTCCGCCTCCAGGTCGGCCCGGTCGATCCGCCGCCAGAGGCGCAGGATCCGGTGCAGATTCCGGTACAGCCCGGGAAGGACCAGCCAGACGACGAGCAGCCGTCCGGCGCCGTCACCGTCCGGCGGCTCCTGTCGGGCCTCGGTGACGGCCTGCCGCCAGACCGCGGCGCGCAGCGTCGCATCCCGCCGCGCCCCGTAGAGCGCCTTCCTGCTCTCCTCCGGGGACAGCAGGACCGTGCGGGAGCCGACGTGCACCGTGAGGGACGGCCGGGTGCCGTCCGGCGGTCCGAGAACGCTCCGGTCGATCCGGGCGAAGACGCCCCCTGGTCCGGTCGTTGTCATCGCTCCTCCTTTCCGGCCTCGTCGGGCCGGAGGTACGTCAGGGCGGCGGCAGCCCGGCCGCAGGTGTGTGCGAGCGCCGCCAGGGCCGACCGCACGGCAACGTGCCACGTCGTGCCGGCCGGGTGCGCCGTCCCGCTCCCGCGCCGGAGCCGCGCGGCGGGCGAGGCCGGCGGGTGGAAGTGAATACCGCCATATACGGCGTGGCCGACGTTGACCCCGTAGTCCGCCCACTGGCCGTCGGCCTGCTCACGCCGGAACGGGGCCTTGTGGGAGGCCGTCACCGGGCGGGCCCGGAGCCGGCCGGCGGAGGGGGCACAGGCAGGCCGATGGTGAGACCGCCGACGACATCCCGGCCGACGGCAGCCCCCTGGTGGACGTACTGGGACGGCGGCGTCCAGCTCGGGGCCTCGGCGTCCGGCGAGGGCTCCGGAGTCTCCGCCACGGCCGACCGCACGTCGTCCGGCGCATGGCCCGGCACGCGGATCCATCCGTAGCCGCCGAACTCCTTGACCCGCACATGGGCCCGCACGTACTGCGAGGGGTCGAGGTCCCGGCGCCCGGAACGCACGACGTCCTGGTACAGCCGGTCCGACACCATGACGGCGAGATCCGCCGCGGTGAGGGTGGCGAGTACGGCTCTGAGCTGGGGCGCGTTGACGTACCGCGCCACGGCGACCGGGGCCGGGCCGGCGTGGCCGAGGGCGGCGTCCGCGACCACGCCGGTGTCCACGGCCATCCGCAGCCTGACCCGCTGGGCGGCCGGACGGGCGTTGCGGTCCCCGAGGCGGACCGCGAGATGGTGGACGAAGGGGCCCAGCACGGCATCCTCGGGCGTGGCCTCGGGGAGGACGGCGAACTCCAGGTCGCCCTGCGGCTGACGCGTCCAGGCCGCCCGGTCCAGCCCGGTCAGTGCCGCCGCCTCGTCCAGCATCCGGACCAGCTCGGACTGGACGGCCGACTGGGTACGGGTGTCGAGACGGCTGTACTGCTCCACGTCCGCGGCCAGGCACAGCCGACGGCGCGGCAGGCCGGCCTGCGGCCGAGGAGGAGAGATCTCTTTCATGACAACTCGCCACCTTCAGAAGGGGTTGGGTGCGATGCACGCCAACTGTGTTCCGAGGGGGCGGGGGCGACGAAGAAAGCCGCATTAATGCGGCTTTCTCGGCGTGGCCCTATGTGTCCGGCACACTCAGCAGGGCTGCCTCGCGCAGACGGGCCATGTTCCCGATGGAGGTCTGCCGGCAGCCGGTGGTAATGATCTTGTCCTTCCGCAGCTGGGCCAGCGCCTTGTGGACGGTGTGCGTGGTGGATGCGGTGAGGGCGGCGAACTCCGGCTGGGACAGATTCACATCGATGTGCACCCTGTTCCAGTCGGGCCCCCTGAAAGTCCGCCTGGGCCGCCCGTACAACTCCGCGAGTTCGACCAGGACGCGTGCGAGCCGCACCGGGACCGGGTATCCGCCCAGCTCCAGCCGTAGGCGGTCGGATCGGCGCACCCTGCCGCAGAGCCAGCGATACAGGGCGAGGAACGCGTCGGGGTGCGCGAGGAGGAAGGGCTCCAGTTCGTCGCGCGGGACGACGGTGGCGGACACGTCGCCGCAGGAGGTGACCGTGGCGGATCGGGGTCCGACGTCCATCGCCGCCACCTCGCCCACGACGTCCCCGGCGATCCTGATGTCCACGAGCGACACCCGGTCGCGGTCCAGCCGGGCGGTCACCTTCACCAAGCCCTCGTGGAGGACCACCAGTTCCTGTGCGTGGTCGCCCTCGTGGATGAGTACGTCTCCCACGGCGTAGCGGCGTCGAGTACCGAGCCGGGTGAGGGCCCCGCGTGCTTCGGTCGACAACGTGTCGAGGAACGCCGCGCGAGGGTTGGGGTTCGAGCCGTGCATCATCTGCACAGCACAGCACTCGGTCCACGCGGCGGCGGACGTTTCGGCCCCGTCCGCCGATGTGCCGGATGCACGCCGGGGCGCGCGGCGGCGCATGGCCGGAGCATCCTGCGGGCCGGATCCGGGCGGAGCGGGTCTCGTTCAGCTCCGGTCGGAGTCGTTGATCGCCTCGGCCACACCGTAGGACCCGAGAAGCAGCAATTGGTCCAGCAGATCGAGGATCGCGGACCGGATCGCGGGGGAAGGTGCCTGGGCATACGCGCGGACCAGCAGGCGGCCGATGTGGTGGGCGTCGGCCGCCGCATCGCGGGACAAGTCGGCCGAAGCGGCTCCGAACACCGTCACAAAGCGCCGTACGCATGTCAGGACCAGTTCGTCCACCCGGTCGGGAGCCTCCTCAAGAGTGATCAGCAACTGGGGCAGAGCAACCCCGAAGGCGCGCGAGTCGATCAGCGCGGTCAGTGTCCGCCGGTGCGGCCCCAGACGCCGGCCGCGCAACTCGGCCGCCACCGTGGCGGCAGCCTTTCGCACGCCCTCCTCGGGGTCGTGGAAGAACCGGAGGAGTGCATGGTGGGCGAGCGCCGCGTCACCGGTGTTCAGGAGCCGCTGGGCGCACACGACTGCGGCCCCCTGCCGCTGTTCCGTGTCGTTCCCGTCGAGCACCTCGGCCAGCAGGTCACGCGTCTCCCACTCCATCGCGGCCAGCGCGGCGATCCGGCCGCCGACCCGGCGCACCGACGCGACCGGGGAGTACAGCATGCGTTGTGTCAGTGGTCCTGCCGACGCCGGGTCCCCGTGCATCAGGGCGACGGCCAGGCGGGCGACGTACGGTGACGCCAGCAGGTGGTCGGGGGCCCGGACGAGCACCGCGAAGGCATCGACCGCCGCCGGGCGGTCGTGACGGATCGCGGCACGCAGCACGTGGGCCACGCACGCCCGGACGTCGAGGGAGGGATCGGCCGCGAGGCGGCCCAGGTGGGGAACGATCAGGGCGGCACGGGACCCGTCCGCGTCGTGGACGAGCAGATCGCCCAGGCTCTCGGCCGCGCTGCCCCGTACGGTGTTGATCCCGGCGGAGAGCAGGTCGTGTGTCGCGTTGTTCCCGTCCTCGCCGGACACGGGCTCGCTGGCCGGATCGTCGGCGTCGCCCGGCTCTCCCGAGTCGAGCGCGCGGCTCAGGAGGACCCCCACCAGGTCGAGCGGCACACGGCCGGAATACTTCCGCAGGGCGTGCCCCAGCCACTTGTCCTGCTCCGGCCTGCCCAGGCCCGCCAAGTGGCGCACCGCCGCGAAGACGGTCTCCGGATCGTGGTACGTCTCGGCCTCACCGAAGCCGAGGAGCAGCGAGGCACCGTAGGCCGGGTGCGTCCCGGCGTCGATCCGCACGGCGAGCCGCGCGAACCGGCCGGGGTCCGCCACCGTCATGCTCCGCAGCGTGTGCGACAGTTCGCGCGCCCCGCCGGTGTGGGTCTCCCAGTCGATCCGGTCGCGGCTGTGCTTTCTCATGGCGCTCAGCCATTGGTCGTCACTCATGTACTGGGCCGCTTCCGCCGGGATGGGCGGGCCGACGAACCCACCTGTCACCCCCTCCGGTTCGTCCGGCTCCCGTCGGCCGCCGTGGAGTCGGCGGAGTTCTCCGAGCCGGCGCCTCGCCCCTTCGGAGAGCCGCCCTTCGGGCAGCGCTGTCAACAGGGTGAACTCGTGCCAGGGCGAGAGTTCCTGGTCCGGGGGGAGGCGCAGGTGGAGCAGGGACTGCTCCACCTGCCGGAGAGTGCTGTCGGGCAAGGCTCCGCCGATGGCGCCGAGGACCTCACGGGCGCCCCACACGGCATTGCCGACGTAGCCGGACAGCAGACGGTGTCCGCCCTGGAGAAGGATCTCGGCGGACCGTGGGGCGAGATCGGGTCCCCCCGCGGCCAGCGCCTGGTAGAGCAGCCACTGCGCCGCCTCGTACCCCTCGCTCACCAGGTGTTCCACGAGCTGACGCGCTCGCGCGGCGTCCCGGCCCGCCGTGATCCGGAGAGCCTTGGCCGTGCCTTGCAGCAGAGCTTCGCCCAGGTCGCCGGGGTCGTCGTCGGGATGGCGGTATGAGAAGTGGCGGTCACCGACGGGCCACCCCGTCCGTGACGGACAGGCGGTCAGGCCCATGACGGTCAGCAGGACCGGCAGCACCCGGACGCAGAACTCCTCCGGTGCGCCGACAGCGGCCGCAGTCACTGCCCGAAGTACCGTGTGGTCCCGGTTCGCCAGTGCCGCCACCCTGCCGTGGTCGTCGAGCCGGAGATTGTCCGGGCGTTCCGCCAGCAGCGCGCCCAGCAACTCGGCCACCCACATGGGTTCTTCGGCCACCAGGTCGCCCACCGGGTCCCACAGGGCGTGTTCGAGGCCGGTGAAGAGCCCCGCTCGCACGGCGTCGAGCAGAAGGCCGAAGAGCGGGCGGCTGCCGGCGAGGCGGGCACGGGGAACGATCCGCATCAGCCACGCACCGTACCGGGGGTCGGCGGCGTGCGGTTCCAGCAGGCGGGCCACCCGACCGGGCTGGACACCCACCACCGCCGCCAACAGCCGTACCGCCCACTCCTGTTCTCTCGTGTCGACGCCGGCGAGCCAGCTCTCGAAGACCCCTTCGTCGTCGCCGCGACAAAACCAGGCGGGGGTGCCGAGCATGTCGACGAGGCGGTCGCGGAAGAGCGGGCGCGTGTCCAGCACACGGGCCACCATGCCCCACTCGATGGCGGTGGGCGCGTCCAGACCGCGGAGCACTGCCAGGGTCAGATGCTTGAGGTGGTAGCGGATGTCCGGACCGGTCAGCAGCGCCTCGACCTCCTCGGCGAACCGTTCCGGGTCGAGATCCCGCAGGTGATCGAGCACCTGCCGAAGCTGTCCGCGACGGAACAGCTCCTGCTCCCCTCCGGCGAGGAAGGCGACCAGGCTCTCTTCGCGCCGGAGCCAGCCGCGGGCGAAGGCGTAGTCGAAGAAACTCTCGTGAAAGAAGGCAAGTTGACGGCCGTCGCGCACAAAGACGTTTTCCGACTCCAGCACCCTCCGGCTGGCGGCGAGGTTGTCCGTGTCAAGGATGCTGTACGGCACGGACAGCCGCCGGCCCGCGCTCATGGCGGCGACGGCGACGGAGACGGCCTCGTGGAATCGCACGGACGGACGTCGGGCGCACTCCTCCTGTTTGGTGTCCCAGAATGCGTCGAACAGCTGCCGAGTGGTGCGGAGAAGGAGGGCCTCCTCCTGGTCCGCGACCTGGGCGAGGAGGACGAGATTCAGCGGTGTGCGCAGCAACTCCCTTTGCGACGGGACCAATCGGGAGACGTCCAGGCCCATGCCGGTGACGGCGGTGTCGACCTGGGCGTCGGAGAGCGATCCGACGGAGACGCGTGTGCAGTGGTCCGGGGCGGTGAGCCTGCGGATGCGGGCGTCGGCCTCGGCGTCGAACGCGCGACAGGCCAGGACCACCCGCATGCGAGGATGTGCCGCGGCCTCGTCCACCAGGTCGGCCACCGCGTCGAAGGTTTCCGGGATGCGCCCCGACGCCATGCTGACGGCGTCGAGCTGGTCCACGACGAGGACGCAGGGCTGCCCGTCCGCCATGGCGCCGAGAGCGCCGACCGGGGACATGGGCAGGCCGACACGCTGCCCCAGTTCGTGGGTCGAGCCGAAGGGTTCCGGACGGTCGAGCCGGAAGGCGAGTACCGGAGTGGCCGCCTCGACAAGAGCGGTGAAGGTCTGGTGCAGCACGGCGCTCTTCCCGCCGCCCGCGGTTCCGGTCAGCAGGATGAGCCGTCGGGTGCCCTGCCTGGCCTCCGTCACGAGGCGGACGGTCTCCTCGCGGGGGATCGCGGGCCGGAGCAGGGTACGTTCGACACTCGCCGCCCACCGGCGCGTCACCGTGCGCACGGCATCGGACACCGCGACGGCGTCGGCCCGCGCGACACTCCGCAGTCCGTACGGCGCCAGCCGGGTGGTGAGGGCCGCGGCGTCAAGTGTGGTTCCCGGGTTGTCGATCAGGACTTGGCCGAGGGCGAGCGCCGCCAGGCGGCCCGGTGCTCCGGCCAGGACCTGTTCGGCCAGGACGGCGTTGGTGCGTACGAGGTCCCGTTCATCGTGCCGCTCCACCCGAAGCCCTCTCAGCATCCTCCAGGCCATCGCGGTCGAACCGTAGATGCCGTCCGAGGCGAGGGCGTCGAAGGGGCCCCGGAGTCCGTCCGTCAGCCACTCCGTCTCGAAGGAGGCGACGTCGTCGGAGCGGCGGGCACGGTCGGCGAGTTCATCGAGCGCACGGGCGGGGACCAGGGAGACGAAGTGGAACGCCCGGCCCGCCTCGACGTGCGAACGCAGGCTCTCCCATACTCCCTCGTCGCGAAGAGAAGCCACATTCCAGCTGTTCGCATCGCGGTTCTTCCGCTTGACCTGGTGCGCTTCCGTCCCGTGGTCGTGCCGGTAGACGAAGTCGACCCCGTCGCCCAGCGGCCCGCCCGGATCGACACGGAGCGACGTGCCCGAGCCCAGCAGTACGTGCAGGGCGTGTCTGATCGTCCAGGCTCCCTCATAGCGGTTGCCGAACCCGCCCGTCCCGCCACCCAGCCGCGGTGCCACCGCGCCCCCTGCCCGTCCCACCGAAGCGACTCATTGACCGGAGAGGCTCAACCGCACCTGCCTGTCGGGATGGCTCCTGTCCATATCCACCAAACTCAGTTAAGGCAACCGATCGCACCCTGCGCATAATCGGACACCTCTGAGCCCATCTCTCCGTAGTGTCCCAGGATTCCTGCGGAAACAACGCCCGGGAGCATCGCGACAGCCGAGCCGCCGAGGATCCCGGCGCCCTCGCCCGCGCTTACCCGGGCGGCGTACGGGCTCACCCGGACGGTCGGCCCATGCGGCCGCCCGGACCGAATCCCGATGGCGCTCCGGGTGACCACCCGAGTCCGACCGGTCGGGGCCAAGGTCCGGTCCGTTTCCGGACCACGCCGCCCACATGGTTTGCGGCGAACGAGGTTGCGCGTCGGCTCCCCCTCCTCTGTGTGCGCTTCGAGTGAATTCCCGGCTTGTTCCCGCCGCGTGAGTTCCGCTGAGCGAGTGTCCACGCTCACGCTCGATCAGGACGGACCGCAGCCACCGGGAGATCGCCGTGCACATCCTGCTTGTCGCAAGCGCCTTCAACAGCCTTACCCAACGTGTCCAGACGGAGCTGAGGGACCGCGGGCACTCCGTTGCCGTGCAACTCACGCACCAGGAAGGCCCAGTCCGGGAAGCCGTCCGCCGGGAGTGCCCGGACCTTGTTGTGGCGCCGTACCTGAAGACCGCGATCCCGAGGGACGTCTGGTCGGTCCATGCCTGTCTCGTCGTCCATCCGGGGCCGGTCGGTGACCGCGGGCCCTCCTCCCTGGACTGGGCCGTCCACGAGGGAGCGGACAGCTGGGGCGTCACCGTACTTCAGGCGAACGCGGAGATGGACGCGGGCGACGTCTGGGCGTCCGTGGACTGTCCGCTGCCCCCCATGGGCAAGAGCGACCTGTACCGCAACGAGATCTCCGACGCCGCCGTGGAGGCGGTGCTTCTGGCGGTCGGACGCTTCGCGTCGGGGACGTACACCCCGGCACCGCAGGCCTCCGGCGACGGCAACGGCTGCCGTCCTCCGTTCCGCCAGTCGCTGCGCCGCATCGACTGGCGGTCGGACTCCACCGCGACGGTGGTCCGCAAGCTCAGGGCGGCGGACTCTCAGCCCGGTGTGCTCGACGAGTTGCTGGGCGGAGAGTGGTTCCTGCACGGCGGGTATCCCGAGCCCCGGCTGGGCGGGCGTCCGGGGGAGGTGGTGGCCACCCGGGACGGCGCGATCTGCCGGGCCACCACCGATGGCGCGGTGTGGATCCCCGAGCTGCGGCCGCGGCGGGCGCCGGGCGGCCCGGCCACCTTCAAGCTCCCCGCCACCTCCGCGCTGGCCGGGAGGCTGCCCGTCGTACCCGAGCGGCCGACTCCGCTGCACCGGTCCGGGAACGACAACACCTGGTCCGAGATCGGCTACCGGGAGGAGGCCGGGACAGGCTTCCTGTCCTTCTCGTTCCGTAGCGGCGCGATGAGCACCGCGCAGTGCCAGCGCCTGCTGCGCGCCTACCGGTACGCCTGCTCCCGGCCCACCTCGGTGTTGGTCGTCGGCGGCGGCCGGGACTTCTTCTCCAACGGCATCCACCTCAATGTGATCGAGGCAGCGGCCGATCCCGGCGCCGAGTCCTGGGCCAACATCAATGCCATGGACGACATGGTGGAGGCGGTGCTGACCACCACGGACCGGCTGGTCGTCGCCGCCTTGGCCGGGAACGCCGCAGCGGGCGGGATGATGCTGGCCCTCGCCGCCGACGAGGTGTGGTGCAGGGCGGGAGCGGTGTTCAATCCGCACTACCGCCTGATGGGGCTGTACGGATCGGAGTACTGGACGTACACGCTGCCGCGGCGGGTGGGTGCTGCGGCGGCCGACCGGCTCATGCGGGACGCCCTGCCGGTCAGCTCCACGGCGGCCCACCGGCTCGGGCTGATCGACAGGGTGATCCCCTGCGCCCCTCAGTCGTTCGACTCGGAAGTCGGCGCCCTGGCTGCCCGCCTGGCAGCCCTGCCGGCTACGCAGTCCCGGATCCACGCGAAGAAGGAGGAGCGGGACCGGGTCGACCTGGCCCCGTACCGGGAGGCCGAACTCGTCCGCATGCACCGCATCTTCGCGGACCCGCACCACCCGTACCACGGGCTGCGCCGGGCCTTCGTCCGCAAGGAGCGCCCCGCGTCGGGCACCACGGTCCCGCAGCCCCCGTTCCTCCGGGACTGACCGCGGTGCGGCGGCGCAGCTGCTACCGCTGCGCCGCCAGCCAGTCGTACCAGTGGGCCAGGCCCTCTCCGGTGGTCGCGGAGAGCGTCAGCACGCGCACGTCCGGGTTCACGGAGCGCGCGTGCTGCGCGCACTGCTCCACGTCGAAGTCGACATAGGGCAGCAGATCGGACTTGTTGATCAGGATCAGGTCGGCAGCAGCGAACATGTACGGGTACTTCAGCGGCTTGTCCGTGCCCTCGGTGACCGAGATGATCACGACCCTGCTGCGCTCACCCAGGTCGAACAGGGCGGGGCACACCAGGTTTCCGACGTTCTCCACCATGAGTAGCGAGCCCTCGGCCGGGGACAGCGCCGTGAGGGCGTCCCGCATCATCTCCGCGTCGAGGTGGCACCCGGCCCCCGTGTTCACCTGCACCACGGCGCAGCCCGTACGCCTGATCCGGTCGGCGTCGAGCCTCGTCTCCTGATCGCCCTCGATGACGGCCACCGGCCGGCGGCCGCCGAGGTCGGTGACGGCGCGTTCCAACAGGGTCGTCTTGCCTGCGCCCGGCGAGCTCATCACGTTCACCGCCACTACGCCGCGGTCGGTCATCCACGTCCGGTTGCGTTCAGCGAGCAGGTCGTTCTTGGCGAGTACCTTCTGCTCGATGGTGACGGTCTCACCGGCTTCACTCGGCCGACGATGCTCGTGCGGACGGGGGTACGGGTCCGAATGCGGATGCGGATGCGGATGTCCGTGGTCCGGCGCATCCTCCTCCCGCAGCATCACGATCCTGGTCCCGCCGGACTCCTCGGCACAGCCGCAGGTACCGCACATGGTTCAGCCCACTTCCATGGAGACGATCTGCAGTTCCTGTCCCGATGTGATCTCCACATCCGCGCTGCCGCAGGGACACAGCAGAATCAGGTCGGTCAGGGCGAATTCGAGGTCACAGGTGCGGCAGCGGCCGGCGCCGGGCGGCTGGTCGATCTCCAACTGCGCGCCCTCCGCGGCCGTTCCCTCCGTGACCAGCCCGAAGCAGAACCGCATCGAGTCGGGCACCACGGCCGTGAGCACGCCGACGCGGACGCGGACCGAGCGGACCGGACGCCCCCCGGCGCGTTCGCACACCGAGCCGACGACGCTCTGTGTGATGGCCAGCTCGTGCACCGGTGCCTCGTCCTTCCGCGGGTGGCTCCGACCGTAGGGCCACGGGAGGACCATGGCGCCGCCCGACAGGACCGGTCCCCCGCCCGGACCACCCGAGCGGCCCACCGCATGCCGTCATTCGGGCCCCGGTGACCAGCCGGAGCGGCGATTTCCCCTGTTGCCGATGCCCGCGAATCGAGGCGTGATGGTAGCAATGTGCGCGTACCCACCTGTGGGGGCCGATGGCCGGTAGGCCGTCATCCTGAGAGGCGATACTGCCATGCCGACAGAGGAAGCGGTAAAGGCGGAGGACACACTGATCCACGTGCTGTGGATCAACGCAGGACTGAGCTGTGACGGCGATTCCGTCGCCCTGACCGCAGCCACGCAGCCGAGCATCGAGGAGATCGCGCTCGGCGCCCTGCCGGGACTTCCGCAGGTCGCCGTCCACTGGCCGCTCATCGATTTCGAATGCGGTCCGAACGGCGGTGCCGATGATTTTCTCGAATGGTTCTTCAAGGCCGATCGCGGAGAACTGGAACCGTTCGTTCTGGTGGTTGAGGGATCCATTCCGAACGAGCGGTTGCACGACGAGGGGTACTGGTGCGGGTTCGGCAACGATCCCGCCACCGGTCAGCCGATGACGACCAGCGAATGGCTCGACCGGTTGGCTCCGAAGGCGACCGCGGTCGTCGCGGTCGGCACCTGCGCGACGTACGGCGGCATCCACGCCATGGCGGGGAACCCGACCGGCGCAATGGGGGTTCCCGACTACCTGGGCTGGGACTGGGAGTCCAAGGCCGGGATCCCGATCGTGTGTGTCCCCGGGTGCCCGATCCAGCCGGACAACCTCTCGGAGACGCTCACCTACCTGCTCTACATGGCCACCGACCAGGCCCCGATGATCCCGCTCGACGACGCGCTGCGTCCTACGTGGCTGTTCGGGTCGACGGTCCACGAGGGCTGCGACCGAGCCGGCTACTACGAGCAGGCCGACTTCGCGACGGAGTACGGCTCGCCGAAGTGCATCGTCAAGCTGGGCTGCTGGGGCCCCGCGGTCAAGTGCAACGTGCCCAAGCGCGGCTGGATGAACGGCATCGGCGGCTGCCCCAACGTCGGTGGCATCTGCATCGGCTGCACCATGCCCGGGTTCCCGGACAAGTTCATGCCGTTCATGGACGAGCCCCCCGGCGGAAAGCTCTCGACCAACGCGGTCGGGCTGTACGGGTCGACGATGCGGCGGCTGCGCCACCTCACCACCCACACCCTGGACCGCGAACCGAAATGGCGTAGGCCCGGCGGGAAACTCACTACCGGCGCCACACGCACCTGGTGAGTGACCTCGTACATCACCGCAACGGACAGAAAGAAGAGGCGGCCAATGACCGCGACGCAGCACAGAGGTGCCGGAGGCGGCCAGGGCAAGAACGACCTGGTGGAAATGGCGTGGGATCCCATTACCCGGATCGTCGGCAGCCTGGGCATCTACACGAAGATCGACTTCAAGCAGAAGGTGGTCGCCGAGTGCCACAGCACCAGCTCCATCTTCCGGGGCTATTCGGTCTTCATGAAGGGAAAGGACCCGCGGGACGCGCACTTCATCACGAGTCGCATCTGCGGAATCTGCGGTGACAACCACGCCACGTGTTCCTGTTACGCGCAGAACATGGCGTACGGGGTGAAGCCGCCGCACCTCGGCGAATGGATCGTGAATCTCGGCGAGGCCGCGGAGTACATGTTCGACCACAACATCTTCCAGGAGAACCTGGTCGGGGTCGACTACTGCGAGAAGATGGTCGCGGAGACCAACCCCGGAGTGCTGGAACAGGCCAACCGCACCCCCTCCCCGCACGCCGACGCACACGGATACAAGACGATCGGCGACATCATGCGCTCGCTGAACCCGTTCACCGGCGAGTTCTACCGCGAGGCGCTCCAGGTCAGCCGGATGACCCGGGAAATGTTCTGCCTGATGGAGGGCCGGCACGTCCACCCCTCCACCCTCTATCCCGGCGGGGTCGGCACCGTGGCGACCATCCAGCTGATGACGGACTACATCACCCGCCTCCAGCGGTACGTCGAGTTCATGAAGAAGGTCGTGCCGATGCACGACGATCTCTTCGACTTCTTCTACGAAGCCCTGCCGGGGTACGAGCAGGTCGGCAACCGGCGCGTCCTGCTGGGCTGCTGGGGCTCCTTCCAGGACCCGGAGCACTGCAACTTCGAGTACAAGGACATGACCGACTGGGGCCGGAAGATGTACGTCACCCCCGGTGTCGTCATCGACGGGAAGCTGGTCACCACCGACCTGGTGAAGATCAACCTCGGCATCCGGATCCTGCTCGGTTCGTCGTACTACAACGACTGGGACGAGCAGGAGACCTTCGTCTCCCACGACCCGCTCGGCAATCCGGTCGACCGGCGCCACCCGTGGAACCAGCACACCAACCCGCAGCCGCAGAAGCGGGACCTGGACGACAAGTACAGCTGGGTCATGTCACCGCGGTGGTTCGACGGCAAGGACTACCTGGCGCTCGACACGGGCGGCGGGCCGCTCGCGCGGCTGTGGACCACCGCGCTGGCCGGTCTGGTCGACATCGGCTACATCCAGGCCACCGGCCACAGCGTCAAGATCAACCTCCCCAAGACCGCCCTCAAGGGGCCGGTGGAGCTGGAGTGGCACGTCCCGAAGTGGAGCAACACCATCGAGCGCAACCGGGCGCGCAGCTACTTCCAGGCCTACGCGGCCGCCTGCGCGCTCCACTTCGCGGAGAAGGCACTCGTGGAGATCCGCTCCGGGAACACCAAGACCTGGGAGAAGTTCGAGGTGCCCGAGGAGGGCGTGGGCTGCGGGTTCACCGAGGCGGTCCGCGGTGTCCTCTCGCACCACATGGTGATCCGGGACGGCAAGATCGCCAACTACCACCCATACCCGCCGACTCCGTGGAACGCCAGCCCCCGCGACACGTACGGCACGCCCGGACCCTACGAGGACGCCGTGCAGGGCCAGCCGATCTTCGAGGAGAACGACCGGGAGAACTTCAAGGGCATCGACATCATGCGCACGGTACGCAGCTTCGACCCCTGTCTGCCCTGCGGTGTGCACATGTACCTCGGCGAGGGCAAGAAGCTGGAACTCCTGCACTCCCCCACCCAGTCCGCGGGCACTGAGTGATGGCGCGGGAGGAGTCCCCGGCCGCGCCCGACTGGCGGACGACCGGTGAACGCATCGACGCCCTGATCGCCGCCAGCGGCTCGGGCGGCGCGATCGCCCGCGAGCGCAGCGAGGAACTGGTCCGGCTCGTCGCCGACTTCTACGGTGCCGGGCTGGAACGGCTGCTCGACCTCGTGCACGAGCGGGGGCGGCTGGACGACGACGTCCTGGCCGCCCTGGCCGGCGACGAGCTGGTGTCCGGCGTCCTACTGGTGCACGGGCTGCATCCGTACGGCGTGGAGACCCGGGTCGAGCAGGCGCTGGAGAGCGTACGACCGTATCTGGGGTCGCACGGCGGTGATGTGGAGCTGCTCGCCGTCACCGACGAGGGCACTGTCCGGTTGCGGCTGCTGGGCAGTTGTGACGGCTGCCCGTCGTCCTCGGTCACACTCAAGCTGGCCGTGCAGGGTGCCGTGGAGGCGGCGGCGCCGGAGATCACCTCGATCGAGGTCGAGACCGAGGCCGAGGCCGGCGGGGACGCCGGGGCAGCGGGGCCGCTGGTAGCGGTGGACTCGCTGTTCGCCCGGCTGCACGCGGGGTCCGGGACGGCCGCCGACGACGGCGTGTCGTGGGAGGCCGTGCCGCAGCTGTCGGGGCTGGAGTCCGGCACCGTGGCCCGGATCGGTGTCGGCACGATGCGGGTGGTGGCCTGCCGGGTGGGCAGGGATCTCTTCGCCTTCGAGGACCGGTGCGCGCGCTGCGAGCGGCCCTTCGAGGGTGCCACGCTGGCGCGGCGGCTGGGCGGCCGTTCCGGGGACGCGATCCTGCGCTGCGCCGAGTGCCGTGCGCACTACGACGTACGGCGGGCCGGGGTCTGCCTCGACGGGGACAGTGTGCATCTGACCCCGCTGCCCCTGCTGTCGGACGGTGCCACGGTCTCGGTGTCGGTCCCCGCGGCGGTGGCGACGTGATCGCCGCCGGCCGTTCCGCCTCACCGGCCGCGACCCTGTTTCGGCTCACGCGCAACCGGCCGCGGCCGTCCGCCGGTGAGCGCTGCGAGATGTGCGCGGAACCGATCGGCGAGAACCACCCCCATGTGGTGAACCTCGACAGCCGCGCCCTGATGTGCGGCTGCCGGGCCTGTTATCTGCTGTTCACCGACGAGAACGCGGAGCTGCGCTACCGGGCGGTCCCCGAGCGCTATCTGCACTTCGCCGGGCTGACCGTGGACGGGGGCGCTTGGGACGAGTTGCAGATTCCCGTGGGGCTCGCCTTCCTGTTCCGCAACTCCGTCCAGGACCGGATGGTCGCGTTCTACCCCGGGCCCGCCGGGGCCACCGAGTCGGAACTGCCGCTGGACGCCTGGGCGGCCGTCGTCGAGTCGAGCCAGGAGCTCGCCGTGCTGCGTCCGGACGTGGAGGCGCTGCTGATCCGGCGTACGGCGGAGAGCGATGGTTCGTGCCATCTGGTGCCGATCGACGCCTGCTACGAGCTGGTGGGGCAACTGCGCTCGCTGTGGCGCGGGTTCGACGGTGGCCCCGAGGCCCGTGCCGCGATGGACGGCTTCTTCGCGCGGGTGGCGGACCGCAGCCGGCCCGCCGCGGGGATCGGGGCGCCGTGAACGACCTCGCGTTCTCCGTGCTCGACGTCGTCGCCGAGCCGTACGCGGCCGCTCCGCAGCTGACCGCTCGGCTGCGGATCGAGGAGCGGACGGGCCGGCGGATCCACGCCATCGCGCTGCACTGCCAGGTCCGCATCGAGCCGCAGCGGCGCCATTACGACGAGGCCGAACAGAGCGGCCTGGTGGCGCTGTTCGGCGGCCGGGACCGCTGGACGGACACCCTGAAGCCGTTCCAGTGGATGAGCTGCGACACCACCGTGCAGGGGTTCAGCGCTGCGACCGAGGTCGATCTCGCGCTGCCCTGCACATACGACTTCGACGTGATCGGTTCCCGCTATCTGCACGCCCTGGGCGAGGGTTCTGTGCCCCTCGCCCTCCTGTTCTCCGGCACGGTCTTCACCCGCGGCAGCAATGGCTTCGGGGTCGAGCAGGTGCCGTGGGACTGCGAGGCCCGGCACCCGATGCCGGTCGAGGTGTGGCGACGCATGGTGGCGGCGCACTACCCGAACACCGGGTGGATCCGGCTGGACCACGAGGTGCTGGCGCGCTTCGCGGACTTCCGGGCCCGGCGCGGGCTGATCAGCTGGGACGAGACGGTCCAGGCCCTCCTGGCCGAACACGACGAGGTGGTCCTGTGAGTCTTGACCAGGTGCGTTCGATCGCCGACGCCGTCCTGTACGAGGGGTACCTCCTGTACCCGTACCGGGCGAGCTCGCACAAGAACCGGTCGCGCTGGCAGTTCGGGGTCCTCGGTCCGCCGCACGCCACGGCCGCGAGTTTTGGCGAGGAGCCGGAGATGGAGATGCAGTGCCTGCTGGTACCGCACGACGGGCCGGCGGCTGTCACCGTGCATCTGCGCTTCCTCCAGCTCCAGGTCCGCGAAGTGCGGAGTACGGGCGCGGACGGGGTGGACGTACCGGTCGAGCAGCTCACCGTCGACGGGGTGTCGGTGATGTCCTGGGACGAGGCCGTCGAACGTGAAGTCGTGCTGACCGCCCTTCCGTTGGGAGAGGTGGCGGACGCCGTCCACGAGGTCCCGGGCGGCGAGGACACCGAGCCGGTGGCCGACGCGCGGGGCGTGGCGGTGGGCCGGATCGTGCGCCGGCGGATTCCTCTGGCCGTCCGGATCCGTACCCGGGCCGTCATGGACGACGGATACGTGCGCCTCTCGGTGGCGGTGCGCAACGAGCATCCGGAGCCCACGGCCACCAAGGACGCCGCGATCCGGTCGTCGCTGATCGGCACGCATCTGCTGCTGCGGGCGCACGACGCCGAGTTCGTCTCGCTGCTCGAACCGCCCGCCGGGGCGGCAGCGGCCGCCGGCCGTTGCCTGCAGCGCAGGTGCTGGCCCGTGCTGGCCGGCCCGAAAGGGTCCACCGACACCCTGCTCGGTGCGCCGATCATCCTGTACGACTATCCGGAGGTCGCCGAGCAGAGCCCCGGCGCCCTGTTCGACTCGACCGAGATCGACGAGATCCTGACCCTCCGCGTGATGACCATGACGGAGGAGGAGAAGGCGGAGGCCCGGGCCACCGATCCCCGGGCCCGGGAGATCATCGACCGGTGCGACCGCATGTCGCCCGCCGACCTCCAGCAGTTGCACGGCCTGCTGCGCGACCCGCACCCGCCGCGGCCCGCGGTTCCCGTGAGCCCGGCGGCCGGTGTCCGGGATCCGGAGCCCGCCGCCTTCGACACCGCGGGCGCCCCCTGGTGGGACCCGGCGGCCGACGCCTCGGTACGACCCGGGAGTGACGCGGTCGTGATCGACGGGGTCAGGGTGGCCAAGGGCAGCCTGGTCCGCGTCCACCCCTCCCGGCGGGCAGACGCGCAGGATCTCTTCTTCGCCGGCCAGGTGGCCCGGGTGACCGCGGTTCTCTCGGACGTGGACGGCGGTACGCACATCGCCCTGGTCCTCGTCGACGACCCCGCGTCGGACCTGCACGACTGGTACGGCCGCTATTTCTACTTCGCGCCCGACGAACTGACACCCCTGAGCGTCGAAGAGACGGCGCAGCAACGAGAGGAGAACCGATCGTGAAAACCCTGGGCATCATCACCGCCGGAGCGGCCGCGGCCGTGGCGGTCGTCGCCATGGCGGTCGGGATCAGGTCGATCCCCGACATCCGCCGCTACCTGCGCATCCGTTCGATGTGAATCCCGGTCCGAGTGAAGTGAGTAAGGAGCATCCCGTGGCGGACACACCGGAGAAGAACAGCGGCGTCGAGGAAGAGCCGCAGGAGGAACGGGGCCCGAAGGGGTCCCGCGGCACCGGCTCGGACCGACCGTCGGGCGGCCCGGCCGACCGCCCCTCGGGCCCCTCGGACGAACGCTCCGACACCTCCGTGAAGCCGGAGAGGGCTCAGGACCCGGAATCGCCCGACCTCCAGTCCGGGGGCGGCTGAGCCGAGGATGACGAACGGACCCGACACGGCCGCCCGGGTGCTGGTCGCGGGCATCGGCAATCTCTTTCTCGGCGACGACGGCTTCGGCCCGGAGGTCGTGCGCCGGCTGGCCCGCGACGGCGGGATGCCCCCGCAGGTCCGGGTGGTGGACTACGGCATCCGGGGCATGCATCTCGCGTACGACCTGCTCGACGGGTACGACGCGCTGGTTCTGGTCGACGCGTACCCGGGGGGCGGCGCCCCCGGGGAGGTGACGGTGCTCCGCATCGGTGTGGATGACCTCGGTTCGGGTGAATTCGACGCGCATGGGATGAATCCGGTCGCGGTCCTGGCAAATCTGGGTCAACTGGGCGGTACGCTTCCGCTCACCTACCTCGTCGGCTGCACACCCGCCGGAGTCGAGGAGGGCATCGGGCTCAGCGAAGCCGTCGACAGCACGGTGCCCGAGGCGATGCAGGCAGTGCACACCCTGGTCCAGCAGCTCGTGCCGTCCGTACCGACCGCGTCCGCGAACAGCGCCGAACCCCGGAGATCCTGATCATGTGCCTAGGCATTCCTGGCCGCGTCGTGGAGATCGTGGACGGGTATGCGGGCCAGCTGGCTCTCGTGGACGTGGAGGGCGCCGAGCGCCGCGTCAACATCGGCATGCTCGACGAGGCGCCCGGTCGCGACGACTGGGTGCTTCTCCATATGGGCTTCGCAGTCGAGCTCATCGACCGGGCGAAGGCCCGGGAGGCCCTGTCGGGACTGGAGATGATGGGCCGCGGCCGGGAGCAGCGGATCCGGCGCAGATTCGAGGTGCGGGGCGTCGTGCAGGGCGTGGGCTTCCGGCCCTTCGTCTATGTCACCGCCTCGGAGCTGCTGCTCACGGGCTCGGTGACGAACACCGGCGACGGGGTGCTCGCCGAGGTCGAGGGAACGGCCGGGGCCGTGGAGGAGTTCGGCCGCCGTCTCCGCGCCGACGCCCCACCGCTCGCGGTCGTCGGGGAAGTGCGCACGAGCGAACAGCCGATCCGCGGCGGAACGGGCTTCGCCATCGAGCGGTCCAGCGCGTCCGGCCGGGCCAGGACGTTGGTCTCGCCCGACATCGCCACCTGCCGGGACTGTCTGGAGGAGCTGAACGATCCAGCGAACCGGCGCTACCGCCACCCCTTCATCACGTGCACGCACTGCGGCCCCCGGTTCACGATCGTCACTGGTCTTCCGTACGACCGCGCCGCCACCACGATGGCGGACTTCGAGATGTGCGGGGCCTGCCGGGCGGAGTACGAGGACCCACGCGACCGGCGCTTCCACGCCCAGCCGATCGCCTGCCCCGACTGCGGACCGCGGCTCGAACTCGTCGGCAAGGAAGGTGTGGTCGCGTCCCACGACGCCGACGCGCTGCGGACCGCGCGGAAGCTTCTCGCCGAGGGCGGGATCATCGCGGTCAAGGGCCTCGGCGGCTACCACCTGGTGTGCGACGCCCGCGACGACGCGGCGGTGGCGGATCTGCGCCGGCGCAAGCAGCGCGGTGGCAAACCGTTCGCGGTGATGGTGCCCGGCCTCGACGTCGCGCGTGAGCTGGTGACTCTCACGGCGGACGAGGAGGAGCTCCTGAGCGGTGGGCGTCGGCCGATCGTCCTTCTCCCCCGTCGCGCCGGCCGGCCCGAGGCGGGGGTGTCCGACGCGGTGGCGCCCGGCAGCCCCCACCTCGGACTGCTGCTGCCGTACACCCCGTTGCACTTCCTGCTCTTCGGGATCGGTGACGACCGGCCGGGCCCGGACGCGCTCGTGATGACGTCGGCCAATCTGTCGGGCGAGCCGATCGTCACCGACGACGGCGACGCGCTGACCGTCCTGGCACCGCTGGTCGATGCCTGGCTACGGCACGACCGGCGTATCCAGGTGCCGTGCGACGACTCGGTCAGCCGCTGGGCCGCCGGTGCCGAGCTGCCCCTGCGCCGCTCACGCGGATACGCTCCGCTGCCGCTCGCACTGCCCTTCGACGTGCCCCCGACGCTCGCCGTGGGCGCCGACCTGAAGAACACCTGCGCGCTGGCCGAGGGCCGCTACGCCTGGCTGAGCCAGCACATCGGCGATATGGACGACCTGTCCACGGTCGACGCCCTGACCCGGACCGAAACGCATCTGGAGGAACTCACCGGGGTGGCGCCCACCCGGCTGGTGGCCGACCTCCATCCCGGCTACCACTCCGGTGACTGGGCTCGCGCCCACGCGGGCGGGCGACCGGTCCGCACCGTGCAGCACCACCATGCGCACATCGCGTCCGTGATGGCGGAGCACGGCCTGGGCGCGGACGAGCGCGTGATCGGCATCGCCTTCGACGGCACGGGCTACGGCGCCGACGGGTCGGCCTGGGGCGGCGAGGTCCTGGTGGCCGGCTACGCGTCGTTCAGCAGGGCCGCGCACCTGGGCTGCGTACCGCTGGCCGGGGGCGACGCGAGTGTGCTGCGGCCGTACCGGATGGCCCTCGCACATCTGCACGCGGCCGGCATCCCCTGGGACGACGACATGCCCGCGGTCCGTGCCTGTCCGCCCGCCGAACGCGACGTACTGGCCCATCAGTTCGCCACCGGATTCGGCTGCGTGCCCACGTCGGGCATGGGCCGGCTCTTCGACGCGGTCGCGTCCCTGGCCGGCGTCCGCCACGTGGTGGCGTACGAGGCGGAGGCGGCGATGGAACTGGAAGGGCTGGCCCGCACCGCGGCAGCCGGCCCCGCGGCACCGGAGGGTGGCTACTGCTTCGGCATCCGGCCCGGGAACAGGGAGGAACCCGCCGTCGCGGATCCGGGCCCGGTCGTCCGGGCCGTGGTGTCGGACGTACGGGACGGCGTTCCGGCCGGGCTGATCGCCGCGCGCTTCCACACCGCCGTCGCCGCTCTGGCCGTCCGCCTCGCGGACCTCTGCCACAAGCGCACCGGTCTCGGCACCGTGGCGCTGGGCGGCGGGGTCTTCCAGAACGCCGTGCTGCTCCAGGCGACACAACGCGGCCTGACCGAGCGGGGCTTCACCGTCCTGCGGCCGCGCCTGCTCCCCCCGAACGACGGCGGGATCGCCCTCGGCCAGCTCATGATCGCCGCATCGGGCTGACGTTGCCGCACGACCGTACCGCCTGCCTCAAGAGGGATCCACAGAGGAGAGGGACCATGTGTCTGGCTGTTCCGGGGCGTGTCCTCAGTACCGCCGAAGTCGATGGCACCGTGATGGCCGAGGTCGATTTCGGCGGGGTGCGCAAGGAGGTGTGCCTCCAGTACATCCCCGATGCGACCGTCGGTGAATACGTCATCGTGCACGTCGGTTTCGCCATCCAGCGCCTCGACGAACGGTCGGCCCTGGACACTCTCGCCGACTTCGAGCGGCTCGGCATCCTGGCCGAGGAGTTCGGAGACGGCTTCGAACGCGCAGCCCAACAGGGAGCCTCTCCCGAAGGAGTCGGCCGGTGAAGTACCTCGACGAGTTCAGTGACCCCGATGTCGCGAAGAAGCTGATCGACCGGATCCACGCGGCCACCACGCAGAAGTGGGCGCTGATGGAGGTCTGCGGCGGCCAGACCCACTCCATCATCCGGCACGGCATCGACCAACTGCTGCCGGACAGTGTGGAGATGATCCACGGACCGGGATGTCCCGTCTGCGTCACCCCGCTGGAGACCATCGACCGGGCGCTGGCGATCGCCGCCCGTCCCGGCGTCATCTTCTGCTCGTTCGGCGACATGCTGCGCGTGCCCGGCAGCAGCCAGGACCTCTTCTCCGTCAAGAGCGCCGGCGGCGACGTACGCGTGGTGTACTCGCCCCTCGACGCGCTGAAGCTCGCCCGGGAGAATCCCGACCGCGAAGTCGTCTTCTTCGGGATCGGGTTCGAGACCACCGCCCCCGCGAACGCCATGACGGTGTACCAGGCCCAGCGGCTCGGGGTGCGGAACTTCTCCCTGTTGGTGTCCCATGTTCTGGTGCCGCCGGCGATCGCCGCGATCATGGAGTCCTCGACGTGCCGGGTGCAGGCGTTCCTCGCCGCAGGCCACGTGTGCAGCGTGATGGGGACGGCCGAGTACCCGCCGCTGGCCCGGAAGTACAAGGTCCCGATCGTGGTCACCGGCTTCGAACCGCTGGACATCCTCGAAGGGGTCCGCCGGACCGTCGTCCAACTGGAGGCGGGCCGGCACGAGGTGGAGAACGCCTACCCCAGGGCCGTACGCGAGGAGGGCAATGTGCCCGCCATGGAGATGCTCGCCGATGTCTTCGAGGTGACCGACCGGACCTGGCGGGGCATCGGGGCGATTCCCCGCAGCGGCTGGCGGCTCTCCGAGAAGTACCGGGCGTTCGACGCGGAGCAGCGGTTCGACGTGACGGACATTCGCACCGCCGAGTCGTCGCTCTGCCGCTCGGGCGAGGTCCTCCAGGGCCTGATCAAGCCGCATCTGTGCGAGGCGTTCGGCAAGGAGTGCACGCCGAGGAACCCGCTCGGCGCGACCATGGTGTCGTCCGAGGGCGCGTGCGCCGCGTACTACACCCACCGCCGCCTCGAACTGGTCGATGCGAAGTGACTGACGCGATGCAGGACGTGACCGCCTTGGTGAACGAGGTTCCCGACCTCGACTTCGACGGATGGGCCTGCCCAGTACCGCTGCGGGACATCCCGTCCGTCGTCATGGGCCACGGGGGCGGCGGCGCGATGTCCGGTGAGCTGATCGAGCACCTGTTCCTGCCCGCGTACGGTGCCGCTGCCGCCGCCGACCTCGGTGACTCGGCCGTCCTGACGGTCGGCTCCGGCCCCCGCCTCGCGTTCTCCACGGACTCGTTCGTGGTGAAGCCGATGTTCTTCCCCGGCGGGTCGATCGGTGACCTGGCTGTGAACGGCACGGTCAACGACCTGGCCATGTCGGGTGCGACACCCCTGTTCCTGTCCACCGCGTTCATCCTCGCGGAGGGCACCGCGCTGAGCGCCGTCGGCCGGATCGCGCAGGCCGTGGGCCGGGCCGCCGAGGACGCCGGCGTACGCCTGGTCACCGGGGACACGAAAGTCGTGGAGCACGGCAGTGGTGACGGCGTCTACCTCAACACCTCGGGCATCGGCATGATCCCTCCCGGTGTCGACATCCACGCGCGCCGGGCACGCCCCGGCGACGCGGTGCTCATCAGCGGCGACATCGGTGTGCACGGTGTGGCGGTGATGAGCTGCCGGGAAGGCCTCGACTTCGGCACGACGGTGGAGAGCGACACCGCCGCGCTGCACCGGCTGGTCGCCGCCATGCTCGCCACCGGTACCGACCTCCATGTGCTCCGGGATCCCACGCGCGGGGGCGTCTCGGCTTCGCTGAACGAGATCGCCCGCGCCTCGGACGTGGGCGTCGAGCTGGTCGAGCGGCTGCTTCCCGTACCGCCCGCGGTGCGCGACGCGTGCAGCCTGCTCGGGCTCGACCCGCTCCAAGTGGCCAATGAAGGAAAACTGATCGCGATCGTCCCGGCCGAGGACGCGGACCGGGTACTGGCCGCGATGCGGGCCCATCCCCTGGGCCGGTCCGCCTGCTGGATCGGCAGCTGCGTTCCGGATCACGCCGGGATGGTCGTGGCGCAGACGGGGCTGGGCGGGAGCCGGGTGATCGGGCTGCCGATCGGCGAACAACTACCGAGGATCTGCTGAGTGAGTACCGAGGGCGCCCTCCTGTTCGCGCGATACGCCTACCCGCCCAACGAGCTCGGCTACTGCGGTCCGGCCGACGCGGCGGCCCTGCTGCGCCGTGACGCGACCGCCGACATCGAGCGGCGGGCCCGGCAGTTCGAGGGTGCCTGGTGCTATCTCCAGTTCCTCGCGGAGACGGCCGGGCTGGCGGACCCGCTCGACGTGCGGGTGGTCGAGGCGTACTGGATCGGCAACGAACTGCTGGACCGGGCCGATCCCGCCGCTCTGGTGGAGCGCATGACCGACCGGTTCCGGGGACAGCTCGGCGGTACCTGGCGCGACGCAGGCCGGCGGGCCCTGGCCCATCACAGCTTCCAGGTGTTCGAGGTGTATCCGTGGGCCCCGATGCTTCGGTCGGCAGGCCGTCCGACCGCCCTGTCCGTGCTCGACCAGTGCCGCATCCGTACGGGAGTGGTCGTGGCCGCCGACAGGGACATCGCGACCGTGCGGTCACGCCCGCTGTGCTGGGACGGTGCGGGGCTGGCCGACGGCGCGTGGCGGGAGGAGTCCGTACGCTGCTCGGCCGGTGGGCTGACGCTGCTCGACGGGCTGGCCGCCGGTGACCGGGTGGCGCTGCACTGGGACTGGGTGTGCGATGTGATCACCGACGAGCAGGCCCTGCGCATCGAACTCCTTGAGGAGCGCCGACGCATCGACCTGGGCCTCTCGTCCTCCGACCCGAGCGTCGGCGTCCACGGCGCTCCGGGCTGATGCCCGACGGCTCCGTCGATTCCTGGCCCGGCAGGCCGGATCGAGGCGATACTGGACGGCCATCCTCCTTGCCCGGGTCCTCACGTCGATGCCCGGCGCCGGCGTCAGGACCACAGCCTTCCTGGCCACGGTCGGCGACGGAACCTTCTGCACCTTCTACGAAGTCGAACCCCGCGCCTCGCTCGACGAAAGACGTGGAGGCACTCCCGGCCGCGATGTTGTGCGCCCTCGGGCGGGAGCCGACCGTGAACCTTCACGATCGATGGGGAAGACATCCATGATTCGGACCGTCCACGGCCCGGAGTGGCGGCAGGTCCCGCCGGTTGTACTGAGCATGCTGGTCGAAGCGCGTGACTAGGAGCGTTGGTCAGTAGACAACTCCTGGAATGCCGCGCCTCGTGGTGAAGTGCGGCTGCCGAGCGCTGCTCTTGAAAAGGCGTGGCTGCCGGGCAGTCGTGATGCGACAATCCGTCCGCAACTTGATCCACATCCGCGTCCCGGAGGTCCGCATGGACATCGCCTCGCTGCTGCCGTTGACCACATCCCGGTTGTCGCTGCGTCTGTTCACTCCCGGCGACGCCGACGACCTGTACGCCTACCAGAGCCTGCCGAGCGTGGCGCGCTACTTGTACCGGCCGGCGCACACGCGTGAGCGCAGCGAGCAGGTCGCCGCCGAGCGTGCGGGGCAGACGGCCTGGCGCGCCGACGGGGACAAGCTGGCGCTCGCTGTCTGCCGACGCGACGAGCCCGGCGTCCTTGGCGAGGTGAGCCTCGCCCTGGCCGATGCCCGCGCCTCCCAGGCCGAGATCGGCTGGACTCTCGACCCGGGTCACCAGGGGCACGGCTACGCGACCGAGGCGGCTGCGGCGCTGGCCGGGTTTGCCTTCGACACGCTGGGCGTGCACCGGCTCTACGCACGGCTGGATGTGGAGAACACCGGGTCTGTGCGGGTCTGTGAGCGCCTCGGGATGCGCCGGGAGGCGCACCTGGTCGAGAACGACCTCGACGGGGATCGCTGGGGCAGCGAGTACATCTACGCGGCGCTGTCCGCGGATCTTGGCAGTCGATCAGGCGATTGAGCCCGACGCCGCCTCCTGTTCGTGATCTTCCGTACGGGAGAATCCTGGTATGCCTGGTGGGGATGGCCTGTTCGAGGTGGATCCGGCGGCGACGGTGAAGCCGGAGACCTGGCGGCCGAAACCGTGCGGCCGGAGGACAAGGCGCAGGCCAACTTCACCGGCCCCGAATCGCGCATCATGAAGAACGGGGCCGGCGCGTTCATCCAGGCCCACAACGCCCAGGCCGACTGCACACCAAACCCGGACGCGCCGTCTGCGTCCAACGCAAAGCCATCGTCGAACCCGTCTTCGGGCAGGTCGGAACCCCGGACTGGCCGCCGCCCGAACCTGAGCGCTTGCTCGTTACCGGCCCACGCTCCTAGCCGAGGAAGCTCAGGCGCACCTGACGGTTGGTGTTGCTCGTGTTCGTGTCGACCAGGCACACCGACTGCCACGTCCCCAGTTCCAGCCGTCCGCCGATCACCGGCAGCGTCGCATGCGGTGGGACGAGGGCGGGGAGTACGTGGTCGCGGCCGTGGCCGGGGTTGCCGTGGCGGTGTTGCCAGCGGTCGTCGGCGGGCAGCAGGGTATGGAGGGTGGCCAGGAGGTCGTCGTCGCTGCCCGATCCGGTCTCCAGGATGGCGATGCCGGCGGTCGCGTGGGGTACGAAGATGTTGAGCAGGCCGTCCCTCGAAGCGGCATTCCGGGTGAGGAAGTGCTCGCATTCGGCGGTCAGGTCGGTGATGGTCTCCGTCGTGCCGGTGGTGATGTGCAGGACGCTGGTGGCGAAGGCGTGGGGCATGGGTCCATCATCTCGCCCAATCGGCAAGATCGCGCGTCCACCTGGCGAGACATCATTGACCGTTTCAGTGGTGGATAGCTACGTTCGGCGGCATGTTCCGTTCAGCCCTGCTCACTTCGCGCGGTCACATCGACCTGCTGCGGGTGGCCTCCGCCGCGTGTCGTCACGGCTGCTGACGTTCCTTCAGCTCCTTCTCCGTCGCGTCGGTGACCAGGCGTTTCTTCCGTCTGTTCCCGCTGCCGTACGCGCCTGCCCGTACGCGCGCCGACGTGTCCCGCCCCGTCCGCCGCTCGGCGTGACCCCTGTGCCGTAACGGCAGCAGTGGTTCGCGCGGCCGTGGTCGCGGTGCGACTCCCCCTGCCCGTGGACTGCTCGTGGAGCCCTCATGACCATCGGCCATGCCCTCGCACCACCGGATATGTCTTCAGAATCCGGGAAATTGCCAGTTTCTTCCGATCGGCGGTCGCTCGACCTGGAGCCCGTCGTTCCGGCCTCCGTGCGGAGTGTGCGCCTGGGTGCGCCGCCCCGTTGGGTTCGGCGTGCTGTCGGCCCGTTGCTGTTGCTCGCGTTGTGGCAGGTGCTCAGTGCCACCGGTGTTCTGCACGCCGATGTGCTCGCGTCGCCCGGCACCATCGCCCGCGCCGGATCGGATCTGATCGCCGACGGGACACTGCCGTCCGCGATGGGGATCTCGCTCCAGCGGGTCGCCGTCGGGCTGGTGCTCGGGGGTGCCGTCGGGACGGCGCTCGCGCTGGTTTCCGGGCTCTCCCGGCTCGGCGAGGATCTGGTGGACGCGAGTGTGCAGATGCTGCGCACCGTCCCCTGGGTCGGGCTGATCCCACTCTTCATCATCTGGCTGGGGATCGGCGAAGCCCCGAAGGTGGCGCTCATCGCGCTCGGCGTCGCCTTTCATCTGTATCTCAATGTGTACGCGGGCATTCGCGGAGTCGATGCCCAACTCGTCGAGGCCGGTGAGTCATTGGGGCTCGGGCGGTGGGGTCTGATCCGGCATGTGGTGCTGCCGGGCGCGCTGCCCGGGGCCATGACCGGGCTCCGCTACTCGCTCGCCACCGCATGGCTGGCCCTGGTCTTCGGCGAGTCCGTCAACGCCGATGCCGGGATCGGCTTCCTGATGAACCAGGCCCGGGAGTTCTTCCGTACGGACGTCATCGTCGTCTGCCTGGTCGTCTACGCCTTCCTCGGCCTCGCCGCCGATGTCATCGTCCGCACACTCGAAAGGCTGCTGCTGCAATGGCGACCGACCTTCACGGGGCAGTGAGCCCCGCCGCTCCGGCCGGACCGGCCGAGACCGCGGTGCGGGTGGCGGGACTGACCCGTTCCTTCGGCGGCGCGGCCGTCATCGACGGGCTCGATCTCACCCTGCGCGCCGGGGAGTTCACCGCACTGCTCGGGCGCAGCGGCTGCGGGAAGTCGACGCTGCTGCGGGTGCTCGCCGGGCTGGACCGCGAGATCGAGGGCACGGTGCTGGTGCCGAAACGGCGGGCGGTCGCCTTCCAGGCGCCGCGGCTCATGCCGTGGAAGCGGGTCTGGCGCAATGTGCTGCTGGGACTGCCCGGGAAGCCCGAACGGGCGGTCGCTGAGCGTGCGTTGGACGAGGTCGGGCTCGCGGAGCGGTCCGGGGCGTGGCCCAGGACGCTCTCCGGCGGTGAGGCTCAGCGCGCCTCGCTGGCCCGCGCCCTGGTGCGTGAGCCGGATCTGCTGCTGCTGGACGAACCGTTCGGCGCACTCGACGCGTTGACCCGGATCAAGGCGCAGCGACTGGTGGCCGAGCTCTGGCAGCGACGCGGCTGCGCCGTACTGCTGGTCACCCACGATGTGGACGAGGCGCTGCTGCTGGCCGACCGCGCGCTGGTGATGCGGGACGGGGCGATCGCGTACGACACACCCGTCGATCTGGACCGGCCGCGCGGCGCGAGCAGTGCCGGGTTCGCCACGTTGCGCTCCCGGCTGCTGACCGAGCTGGGCGTCGACGGCGACGCCGGTGGCGCCGCATCCGTCGCGGCCGCCTGAGACAGGGACCGTCCGTCGGTCGCCCCACGGGCGCCCGTCCACCCCGCCCGCCTCCGCGCACGACGAAAGAGGATCCGATGAGAAGTCGCGCCCTGCCCGCCCTCCTGCTGCCACTCGCTCTGCTGCTGTCCGCCTGCGGCGGTGCCACGTCCGCCTCCACCACCGGTGACACCGACGGGAAGGGCGGTGTCGTCCTCGACGTCGGTGACCAGAAGGGTGGCTACGAAGCGATTCTGCGGGCCTCCGGTGAGCTGGACGATCTCGACTACCGGATCAAGTGGTCGACCTTCACCTCGGGCCCGCCCCTCCTCGAAGCCGTCAACGCCAAGGCCGTGGACCTCGGGGGCGTCGGCAACACGCCGCCCGTCTTCGCGGCGGGCTCCGATTCCAGGATCGTCGTGGTGGGCGCCGCGCACGGATCGTCCGCCGGTGAGGCCATCGTCGTACCCGAGGACTCGCCGCTGAAGTCCCCGGCCCAGCTCAAGGGCAGGTCGATCGCGGTGGCTCAGGGCAGTTCGGCCCACTACCAGCTGATCGCCTCGCTGAAGAAGGCGGGACTCGGCATCGAGGACGTGAAGCCGAAGTACCTTCAGCCGGCGGACGCGCTGGCCGCGTACAGCCGGGGCAAGGTCGACGCCTGGGCGATCTGGGATCCGTACACCTCGCAGGTGCTGCGCGGCACGAAGTCCCGGGTGCTGACCACCGGTCGGGGCGTCGTGAACGGTCTCAGCTTCCAGGTGGCGTCGCCGGCCGCGCTGAAGGATCCCGCGAAGTCCGGGGCGATCGGCGATCTGCTGGTCCGGCTACAGCGGGCGCAGTCCTGGGTGTTCGAGCATCCGGAGGCCTGGGCGAAGGTCTGGGCGAAGGAGACCGGACTGCCGTACGAGGTGGCCATGGACGCGGTCAGGCTCAGTGCCGGAACCCGGGTGTCCGTGGCCCTCGATCCTGCCGCGATCGCCTCCGAGCAGGCGATCGCGGACACCTTCGCCGATCTGAAGCTCATTCCGCGGCGCTTCTCCTTCAAGGAGTACGTGGACACCCGTTTCAACCGCGATCTGCCGCCGTCCTCCACCGCTCCCCGCTCCTACGGAAAGGCCTCGTCATGAATGTCCATCTGCACTGGTTCCTGCCCACCGGCGGTGACGGGCGTACGCTCGTCGACCGGCACGCGTACACCGATGGCGGGATCGGGCGGGACCGGATCACTCCGGTGAGCGGGGTGCGCGCCCCCGACATCGAGTATCTGGCGCAGATCGCCAAGGCCGCCGAGCAGTTGGGCTTCGAAGCCGTGCTGACGCCCACCGGCACCTGGTGCGAGGACGCCTGGCTGACGACGGTGGCGCTGGCCCAGCACACCGAACGGCTGAAGTTCCTGGTGGCGTTCCGACCGGGGGTGATCTCGCCCGTGCTGGCCGCGCAGATGGCGTCGACCTATCAGCGGATCACCCGGGGGCGGCTGCTGCTCAATGTCGTCACGGGTGGGGATTCGACGGAGCAGCGGCGGTTCGGTGACCACCTGGACCACGACCGGCGTTACGCACGGACCGCCGAGTTCCTGTCGGTGGTGCGGGGTGTGTGGGGCGGGCGGCCCTTCGACTACGACGGTGAGCACTTCCAGGTGGAGGGCGGGCTGACCGCGCTGCCGCCGGACCCGCTGCCGGACATCTTCTTCGGCGGGTCGTCGGCTGCGGCCGGGCCGGTGGCCGCGGCTCATGCCGATGTCTATCTGACCTGGGGCGAGCCGCCGGCCGCGGTGAAGGAGAAGATCGACTGGATCCGTGGTCTGGCCGAGGAGCAGGGCCGTACGGTCCGCTTCGGCATCCGGCTGCACACGATCTCGCGCGACTCCTCGCGCGAGGCATGGGCGACGGCCGACCGGCTGCTGGGCGATCTCGACCCCGCGACGATCGCCGCCGCCCAGCAGGCGCTGGGGCGGAGCGAGTCGGTCGGGCAGCAGCGGATGCTGGCGCTGCACGGTGGCTCGCGCGACAAGCTGGAGATCTCGCCGAACCTGTGGGCGGGCGTCGGTCTGGTCCGGGGCGGGGCCGGCACCGCGCTGGTGGGCAGTCATGCGGAGGTCGCCGACCGGATCGAGGAGTACCACTCGCTGGGTGTGGAGCACTTCGTGCTGTCCGGTTATCCGCATCTGGAGGAGGCGTACTGGTTCGGCGAGGGTGTGACACCCGAGCTGGCGGGGCGCGGCCTGCTGTCGACGGTGCCCGCGTCGCCGCTGCTCGGGGTGGCTGCCGTGAACGGGAGGCCGGCGTCCGCGCCGGGCGGTGCGCCGCTGCTGGTCGCCGGGGGCCGCTGACCGGTCGGAGCGGCCGAAGACCGGCGGGGGGGCAGGGCCGGGTCTGCACGGCGGAAGCCGGCGGTCGATCAGGGAAGATCCTCACCCCCGACGGGGTTGGTAGAAGCGTGAACAACTTTGGGGTGGGCGCAGCACGCGAGGTCGATGTCGTCGTGATCGGCGCCGGGCAGGCAGGACTGTCCGGCGCCTACCATCTGCGCCGCACCGGCCTGGAGCCGGATCGCGACTTCGTCGTGCTCGACCACGCCCCACACCCGGGCGGCGCCTGGCAGTTCCGCTGGCCCTCGCTGACCTACGGCAAGGTCCACGGCATGCATTCACTGCCCGGCATGGAACTCACCGGAGCGGACGACGCCCGGCCCTCCTCCGAGGTGATCGGTGAGTACTTCGCCGAGTACGAGCGCACCTTCGGCCTACGGGTCCACCGGCCCGTCGAGGTGAGCGCGGTGCGCGAGGGCGACGGCGGGCGGCTGCTGGTCGAGAGCTCGGAGGGTACGTACGCCACCCGTGCCCTGATCAACGCCACCGGCACCTGGGACCGGCCGTTCTGGCCGCGCTACCCGGGTCAGGAGAGTTTCCGGGGGCGGCAGCTGCACACCGCGAACTACCCGGGTCCGGCGGAGTTCGCCGGACAGCGTGTGGTGGTGGCCGGTGGCGGTGCCTCGGGTACACAGCATCTGATGGAGATCGCCGAGGTGGCGGCCGAGACGTACTGGGTGACGCGTCGGCCGCCGGTCTTCCGGGACGGCCCCTTCGACGAGGACCTGGGGCGGGCCGCGGTGGCGATGGTGGAGGAACGGGTGCGGCGCGGGCTGCCGCCGCAGAGTGTGGTGTCCGTGACCGGGCTGCCGCTCACGGACGCGGTGCGGCGGGCCCGCGAGACGGGTGTGCTGGACCGGCTCCCGATGTTCGACCGGATCACTCCGAACGGGGTGGCGTGGGACGACGGCCGGACGGTCGAGGCGGATGTCCTCCTCTGGGCCACCGGATTCCGGGCCGCCATCGACCATCTCGCGCCGCTGAAGCTGCGCGAGCCGGGCGGTGGCATCCGGGTCGAGGGCACCCGGGCGGTGCGGGACGCGCGTATCCATCTCGTCGGCTACGGGCCGTCCGCCAGCACGATCGGAGCCAACCGGGCGGGGCGGGCGGCGGTGCGCGAGATCGGCCGACTGCTGGACGGGGCGGACACGGTGGCGATGGACGCCGAAGAGGTGTTCGCGCCCGCCGTGGTGTGACGGCGCGGCTGTTCAGCCGCCGGAGGCGCTGCGGCGGTTGCGGTTGAACTCCGCCACGTTCCGCTGCTGTTCCGTGTAGCTGCTGGTGAAGCGGGTGTCCCCCGGCGCGACCGTGACGAAGTACAGCCACGCTCCGGGAGTGGGGTTGATCGCCGCTGTCATCGCCTGCTCCCCCGGGTTCCCGATGGGCGTGGGAGGCAGCCCCTTGTGCTCATAGCTGTTGTACGGGCTGTCGATCTTCGTGTCGCTCGTGGTGGTGTGCAGGGTGCTGCGGTTCAGCGCGTAGTTGAGCGTGGAGTCCATCTGGAGCGGCATGCCCCGCTCCAGCCGGTTGTGGACGACCCTGGCGACCTTGCCCATGTCGGCCGTGGTGTCCGCCTCGGCCTGCACGATGGAGGCGATCGTCACCGTCTGGTACACCGACACACCGTTGCGCTGTGCGCCCGCGGAGATGTGGTCCGCGCCGAATCGTTGCACCGCGGTGTCGACCATGTACCTGAGCAGGCTCTGCGGGGTCGTGTCAGAGGTGATCGGGTACGTGGCCGGGAAGAGGTAGCCCTCGGGGTTGCCCTTTGCCTCGGCCGGGAGCGGCAGGTCCGCCGTGGTGGCGGCCTTCCCGGTGGTGCCGGGCTCGACGTCGAGGGACTTGTCGACCGCCTCGTAGACCTGGGAGGCCCGCCGTCCCTCGGGGATCAACAGCGAGCGGGCCCGCTCGACCTGCGGCCCCCTCGTCAGCAGCGGTACGAGCACGGCCGCTGCCACGACCAGTACGAGGACGATGCCGATGCCGATGAACAGCGCCAGACGGCCGCGCCGGGTCGGGCGGAGAGTGCGACGGGGCGGGGTGTCCGGCGATTCGTTCACCATGCGGGAACGCTATCCCGCCGTCCGGGACCCGGACCCGGACGACACGGGCCCGCAGTTCCTGAATGGAACACACGAACAGGGGATCGGATGTTCGCTGGAACGCGTGATCGTTCCAGGATTCGTTGCTCAACTCCCCTGCGGCGCTGGATGATTACAGGGCGCAAGCGACGGGCTGCAGACCGCGACTGTGCTGTCCCAGATTTGCAATACGCACAAGGAGAAACACCGAATGAACGTCATCACCAACCTGCTCGCCGGCGTCATCCACTTCGTGGGCTGGCTCGTCTGACCATCGCTCCGCCCGGCGCCGTCGCTCCCCGTCCCACGGGAGCGGCGGCGTCGCCGCGTGTCCGGCCTCGACGGGGCACCCCCGACACCACCGATCAGCTGGTCGCGGGGGCCAGTTGGGTGTCCCGCCGGACCAGCGCGGCATAACGCCCGCCCCGCTGCAGGAGTTCCTCATGGCTGCCGCGCTCGGCGGTGCGGCCGTGGTCCAGGACGACGATCTGGTCGGCGTCGCGAACGGTGGAGAGCCGGTGCGCGATGGTAATGGTGGTGCGCCCCTCGGAGAGGGCGTCGATCGCTTCCTGCACGGCGAATTCCGTACGGGTGTCGAGGGCGCTCGTCGCCTCGTCGAGCACCAGGACGGGCGGGTCGCGCAGAATCGTGCGGGCGATGGCGAGCCGCTGCTTCTCGCCGCCGGAGAAGCGGTAGCCGCGTTCTCCGACGAGGGTGTCATAGCCGTCGGGCAGTGAGGCGATGTGGTCGTGGATCTGGGCCGCACGGGCCGCCGCCTCGATCTCCGCGTCGGTGGCGTCCGGCTTGGCGAAGCGCAGATTGTCGGCGACCGAGGCATGGAAGAGGTAGGTCTCCTGGGAGACCACACCCACGGCTCTTGCCAGGGTGTCGAAGTCCAGATCGCGTACGTCCACGCCGTCGAGCGTGACCCGGCCGGCGGTGACGTCGTAGAGCCTGGGCACCAGATAGCTGAGCGTGGACTTGCCGGACCCGGTCGGTCCGACGACCGCCAGGCTGCCGCCGGCCGGGACGGTCACATCGATGCCACTGAGGGTCGGGCCGCTCTTCTCGTCGTAGCTGAAATCGACGTCTTCGAAGCGGATCTCGCCGCGGATCTTCTCCAGCCGGACCGGGCTCTCGGGCTCGGTGATGTCCACTTCGAGGTCGAGGTATTCGAAGATCCGCTGGAAGAGCGCGAGGGAGGTCTGCATGTCCACACCGGTCGAGAGCAGGCTCACTGCGGGGCGGAAGAGGCCCTGCTGGAGCGAGACGAAGGCGACGAGCGTACCGATGGAGACGGCCGGTCCGCCGGACTGCAGGGCGAGGCCCGCTGCCCAGTAGATGACCGCGGGCATGGCGGCCATGACGATGCCGATCGTGGACATCCGCCACCGCCCGGCCATGCTGGAGCGCACTTCGAGGTCGACGAGCTTCTCGGACTCCTCGGCGAAGCCCTTGGTCAGGGAGTCCGCGCGGCCCATCGTCCGGCCGAGCAGGATGCCGCTGACTGAGAGCGACTCCGTGACCGTGGCCGCCATGGCGGCCATCTGCTTCTGGCGCCGGGTGGTGATCTTCTTGCGCTCACGGCCGACCCGGCGGCTGATCCAGACGAAGACCGGCAGCAGCAGGAGCGAGACCAGGGTCAGCCGCCAGTCGAGGGCCAGCATGGCGACGACCGTGGCGATGACGGCGGTGAGGTTGGAGACCAGCGACGTCGCCGTGGAGGTGACGGTCGCCTGCATGCCGCCGATGTCGTTGGCGATGCGGGACTGCACCTCGCCGGTGCGGGTCCGGGTGAAGAAGGCCAACGGCATCCGCTGCAACTGGGCGTATACGGCGGTGCGCAGGTCGTGCATGACCCGCTGGCCGACCGTGGTGGAGATCAGGGTCTGCAGGACACCGAAGACGCTGTTCATCACGGCGGTGAGGATCATGCCGAGGGCGAGCAGCGACAGCAGTCCCGTACGCCGCTGGGGAATGGCCGTGTCCAGGATCTCGCGCAGCAGGAACGGGGAGGCGACCGACACCAGGGACGAGGCGCCGACCAGCAGCCCGACCAGCGCGAGCCGGCCTCGGTAGGGGTGGAAGAGGCGCAGGATGCGGCGCACCTCGGCGGGCGGACGGCTCTCGTCCCGCGGTGGGGGTGTCCAGTTGATCGCGTCGGGTTTCATGGGCTCCTTCGTCGGGCGTGCGGCGGCCGTGGCCGGTGCAGGGACTCGATGGGCTCAAGGGACAGGAGCGGAGAATCGAGCACGGAGCTCCGGCGAACGGATTTTGAGAGCATAGCTCATTGTTACCTATACTCACAATGAACGAGGTCCTGATATTGTTCCCTCCATGGACTCCTCCGACGCCGACGGCGTGCTCGCCGAGCAGTTGCTGCGGGTGACCCGCAGGCTCCAGCGAATTCAAAGCCGCCAGCTGGAGCCGATCGGCATCACGCCCGCGCAGTTCCGGCTGCTGCGCACCGTCGCGCATTACGACGGCCCGCCCCGGATGGCCGATCTCGCGCAGCGCCTGGACGTCGTCCCGCGCGCCGTGACCACCCTGGTCGACGGGCTGGAGGCGAGCGGGCGGGTGCGCCGTGCCCCCGATCCGGACAGCCGCCGGGTGGTCCGCATCGAGATCACCGAGGAGGGGCTCGCCACCCTCCGGTCGCTGCGCGACGCGCGCCGGGCCGCCGCAGAGGAGATCCTGGCCCCACTGACCGCCGATCAGCGCGAGGTGCTCGGCGGACTCCTGTCCGCCCTGGTCAACGGAATGCCGGAGCGCCGCTGCTGAGGAGCAGCCCCTGGACACCGGGCGGCGCCCCCGCCGCCGTGGTACCGAACCGAACCGCCGAGGAGACCTCGACATGCCACTGCTGGAGCCGAAGCCGGAATCACTGCGCCCCGACGCGGTGCGCACGCCGTCCGTGGACCGGGTCCCCGACCGGCAGGCTCCGGGCACGCCCGAACCGCTGCGCGGCGAGCTGATCGCCCTGCTCGGTCCGGAGAAGGTGCTCTGGAAGGTCTCCGACCTCGTGAAGTACGCCTCCGACGCCAGTCCTTACCGATTCCTCCCCCAGGTCGTCGTGGTCCCCCAGGACATCGACGACATCTCGGCGATCCTGTCGTACGCGCACGGCCGGGGCCGCGAGGTCGTCTTCCGGGCCGCCGGCACCAGCCTGAACGGCCAGGCCCAGGGCGAGGACATCCTGGTCGACGTCCGCCACCACTGGGCGGGCATCGAGGTCCTGGCCGACGGCGCGCAGGCCCGGATCCGCCCGGGTACGACAGTCGTGCGGGCCAACGCCGCCCTCGCCCGGCACGGCCGGCTGCTGGGCCCCGACCCGGCCAGCGCGATCGCCTGCACGATCGGCGGGGTCGTCGCCAACAACGCCTCGGGAATGACCGCGGGCACCACCCGCAATTCGTACCGCACGGTCTCCTCCCTCACCTTCGTGCTGCCCAGCGGCACCGTCGTCGACACGGGCGACCCGGCCGCGGACGAGGCCCTGGCCCGCGCCGAGCCGCAGCTGTGCGAAGGGCTGCTGGCCCTGAAGGCGGAGATCGAGGCGGATCCGGAGCTCACGGCCCGGATCCGCGCCAAGTACGAGATCAAGAACACCAACGGCTACCGCCTCGACGCCTTCCTGGACGGTGCGACGCCGGTCCAGATCCTGCGCGGTCTGATGGTCGGCTCCGAGGGCACCTTCGGCTTCATCTCCGAGGTCGTCTTCGACACGCTGCCGCTGGACCGCCGGATCTCCACGGCCCTGCTGTTCTTCCCGTCGTTGACCGCGGCGGCGGCCGCCGTGCCCCGCTTCAACGAGGCGGGGGCGATCGCCGTCGAGCTGATGGACGGCAATACGCTGCGCGCGTCGGTGAGCGTCAGGGGCGTTCCGGCGGACTGGGCCGAGCTGCCCAAGGAGACCGCGGCGCTGCTGGTGGAGTTCCGCGCTCCGGACGAGTCCGGTCAGGAGGCGTACGAGCGGGCCGCGGCGGCCGTCGTCGAGGGACTGGACCTGGTCGCGCCCGTCCCGTCGGTGACCAACGCGTTCACCCGCGAGGCCAAGGTCATCTCCGGCTACTGGAAGGCCCGCAAGGCGTTCGTCACCGCGGTCGGCGGTTCCCGCCCCTCGGGTACGACGCTGATCACGGAGGACTTCGCGGTGCCGCCGTCCCGGCTGGCCGAGGCCTGCGAGGCGCTGCTCGGGCTCCAGGCGGAGCACGGCTTCGACGCCGCCGTAGCCGGTCACGCCGCGCACGGGAACCTGCACTTCCTGCTCGCCTTCGACGCGGCGAAGCCGTCCGACGTCGACCGCTACGCCGCGTTCATGGACGACTTCTGCCGGCTGACGGTGGACCGCTTCGACGGCTCCCTGAAGGCCGAGCACGCCACCGGCCGCAATATCGCCCCGTTCCTGGAGCTGGAGTGGGGTCCGAAGGCGACCGACCTGATGTGGCGCACCAAGCAGATCATCGACCCCGATGGTGTCCTGGCGCCCCGGATCGTCCTCGACCGCGATCCGAAAGCCCATCTGCGCGGGCTGAAGACCATTCCCGAGGTCGAGGCGATCGCCGACCCCTGCATCGAGTGCGGCTTCTGCGAGCCCACCTGTCCCAGCCACGATCTGACGACGTCCCCGCGTCAGCGGATCGTGCTGCGGCGGGAGATGCTGCGGCAGCCGGACGGCTCCCCGGTGGAGACGCGGTTGCTCGACGCGTACGGCTACGACGCCGTCGACACCTGCGCGGGCGACTCGACGTGCAAGCTCGCCTGTCCGGTGGGCATCGACACCGGCGCGATGATGAAGGACTTCCGCCACCGGCGGCACTCGCCGCGCGAGGAGCGGGTCGCGGCGCTCACGGCGAAGAACTTCAAGGCGGTGGAGGCGGCGGCGCGGCTCGCGGTGGCCGCGGCCGACCGGATCGGTGACCGGCTCGGTGACGGACCGCTGGAGACCATCACCGCTCTCGCCCGCAGGGCCGTGCGCCCCGATCTGGTGCCCGAGTGGCTGCCCGAGATCCCCGGCGCCGCCGCCCGGAAGCTGCCCCGGACCTCCCGCGTCGGGGCGAGCGCCGTGTACTACCCGGCGTGTGTGAACCGCATCTTCGGCGGCCCCGAGGGCCATCGTGGTCCTTCGCTGCCCCAGGCCGTCGTCGCCGTGTCCGCCCGTGCCGGAAAGCCGGTGTGGATCCCGGACGATGTCGCGGGGACCTGCTGCGCGACGATCTGGCACTCCAAGGGGTACGACGAGGGCAACGCCGTGATGGCCAACCGCATCGTGGAGGCGGCGTGGGGCTGGACGGCCGGCGGAAAGCTGCCGCTGGTGGTCGACGCCTCGTCCTGCACCCTGGGCATCGCCCATGAGGTGGTGCCGTATCTCACCGATGACAACCGGGAGTTGCACCGGGAGCTGACCATTGTCGACTCCCTGGTCTGGGCGGCCGACGAGCTGCTTCCGAAGCTGACGGTCCTCCGGAAGACCGGTTCGGCGGTCCTGCATCCGACGTGCTCCATGCAGCATCTGGACGATGTGGAGCAGCTGCGTACGGTCGCGGAGGCCTGTGCCGAGGAGGTCGTGATCCCCGACGACGCCGGGTGCTGCGCGTTCGCGGGCGACCGGGGCATGCTGCACAAGGAGTTGACGGCCTCGGCGACCGCCAAGGAGGCCGCCGAGGTGAAGTCCCGCGAGTACGACGCCTATCTCTCGGCCAACCGCATGTGCGAGATCGGCATGGACCGGGCCACGGGGCAGTCGTACTACTCGGTGCTGATGGAGCTGGAGCGGGCCACCCGGCCGGGGCCCGCCGCGCGCTGATCACCGGGCCGTCCGGCCCCCGCAACCGCCCCGGATCGCCGGGCGGGCTCGACGTGTTCGAGCTCGCCCGGCGTTTTCGTGCGCCACGAAAGTCCATGGTTTCGGCACAGGAGTCCAATCCCTCCCCTTGCGCAACAGCGGACTCAACTACCAGGGTCCTTACCGAGGTTCACGCACCAGCCGCGCACGTCAGACCCCCTTTCTGGAGGATCGATGAACGACGCAGCACAGCGACACGACGGTACGCAGGATGGCGAGGAAGGCTCCATGAGCCGTCGCTCGGTCCTCCGGACGACCGCCACGGTGGCCGGGGCCGGGCTCGGACTCGGCGCCCTCGGAAGCTCCTCCGCAGCCGCGGCCGCAGCCGCCCCCGGCCGGGGCCCGGAGGCCGCCGCCGACCCGACGGCCGCTCCGAAGCGCCAGGGCCGGACCATGGTGGGCGTCCCCTTCGACCGGCGGTCCACCGTGCGGGTCGGCATCGTCGGCCTCGGCAATCGCGGTGGCAGCATGATCGACCTCTTCCTCGCCGTGAGCGGTGTACAGGTCGTCGCCGTCTGCGACCCGGTCAAGGCCAAGGCGCAGCGGGCCGCGGCGAAGGTGACCGCCGCGGGTCAGCCGGCGCCCGCCGTCTACACCAACGGCGAGGACGACTACGAGAACCTCTGCAAGCGCGGTGACATCGACTTCGTCTATGTGGCGACGCCCTGGGACTTCCACTTCCAGATGGCGAAGACCGCCATGCTGAACGGCAAGCATGTCGGTGTGGAGTGTCCGATCGCGCTCCAGGTCGACCAGCTCTGGGAGCTGGTCGACCTGTCCGAGCGCACCAGGCGCCACTGCATGCAGTTGGAGAACTGCTGTTACGGGCAGAACGAGATGCGGGTGCTGCGCATGGCGCACGCCGGTCTCTTCGGTGATCTGCTGCACGGCGCGGGCGCCTACAACCACGATCTGCGCGGCCTGATGTTCGACCCGGACTACTACGAGGGCCCCTGGCGCAGGCTCTGGCACACCAGGCTGCGCGGCGACCTCTACCCCAACCACGGGTTCGGCCCGGTCGCCAACTACATGGGCATCAACCGCGGCGACCGTGCGGTGAGCATCACCAGTGTCGGTTCCCCGTCCCTCGGGCTCGCCGAGTACCGCGAGAAGAACATGCCGGCCGGCGACCCGAGCTGGAAGGAGACCTATGTCGAGTCCGACCGCACCATCAGTCTCGTCCAGACCGCCAAGGGACGGGTCGTCCGGCTGGAGCACGATGTGTCCACTCCGCATCCGTACTCGCGGATCAACAGCCTCGGCGGCACGAAGGGTGTCTTCGAGGACTACCCCGCCCGTATCTACATCGAGCCCGACCACACCAATGACAGCTGGGGCGACTTCGCCAAGTACCAGGAGTGGGACCACTGGCTGTGGAAGGAACACGCCAACCCTCCCGGTGGCCACGGCGGCATGGACTACATGCTGGTGTTCCGGCTGATGCAGTGCATACGGCTCGGACTCGTCCCCGACTTCGATGTGTACGACGCGGCGACCTGGACGTCGCCGGTGCCGCTCAGCCACCTGTCCATCAAGGCGAAGGGCGCTCCGCAGCAGATTCCGGACTTCACCCGCGGTGAGTGGAAGAAGGCCCGCTCCGGTATGGACTCGGAGAACCCGGAGAAGGCCTGACCGGCCGATACGACGCTGCGGGGGCCGGCCGGGCCGGGCCCCGCAGCGTCGTATCCGGCTCGCCCGTCCCGTCTCGCGGCCATGGCGCGACCGGTGCCGTTTCCGGACAGAAAACCAATTGCCCCGACCGACGTCCCGGGGCGAACCTTGCACGGTTTGAGTCATTCATCGGACAACCGGCGACATCGAACAACCGTCGCATCGAACAAAACGTCACACCGAACGAACTGTCACACCGAACCATGGGACGTCATGCACATTCGCGATCTTCCCTACCCAGATCCAGGCGATCCCGATGTCCGGTCAGGTCCTCGCTTCCTGCTCTGGCTCGGCCGCAATCAGCTCCGGGGCCAGCTCGCGTCCATGTCCTGGGGGCTGCTGCACCAGTGTTCCCTCGCCGGTCTGCCCCCCGCGGTCGGCCTCGCCGTCCAGGCGGTCGTCGACCGTTCCGGCAGCCGGCTCGCCTGGGCGGGCGGGCTGATCGCGGCCCTGGGCGTGCTGATGGCGGTGGGCGACACGATGCTGCACCGGACGGCGATCACCAACTGGATCACCGCCGCCGCCCGGGTCCAGCAGCTGCTGGCCCGTAAGACCGCGGAGCTGGGTTCGGCGCTGACGCGTCGGGTCGCGGCGGGCGAAGTGGTCGCCGTTTCCACGGGCGACGTGGAGAAGATCGGCTGGTTCGTCGAGGCGCTCTCGCGGTTCGCCGCGTCGGCCGCGGCGCTGGTGCTGATCTGTGTGGGGCTCGTGCTGTATCTGCCGTCGCTGGGCGTCCTGGTGGCGGTCTCCGTACCGCTGCTGGCCCTCGCCGTGCTGCCGCTGCTCCCCCGGGCGACCCGGCGCGCGGACCTCCAGCGCGAGAAGGCGGGCAAGGCCACGGAGCTGGCCTCGGACACCGTGGCGGGGCTGCGGGTGCTGCGCGGGATCGGCGGCGAGGAGCTGTTCCTGGGCCGCTACCGGCGTGCCTCCCAGGAGGTCCGCGAGGCCGCGGTGCGCAGCGCCCGGATGTGGTCGCTGATCTCGGCGATCCAGGTGCTGCTGCCGGGCGTGCTGCTCATCTCGCTGGTCGTGTACGGGGCGGCGCTGGCCCGGGACGGCCGGATAGAGGTCGGCCAGCTGGTCACGGTGTACAGCGCGGCGACCCTGCTGCTGTTCCCGCTCCGCCACTTCGAGGAGATCGCGATGGCGTACTCCTTCTCCCGGCCCTCCGCCCAGCGTGCGGTCCGGGTGCTGTCGTTGCGCCGCACGACCGAGCCGTCGGGTGTCGATGCCGCACCGGCCGTGGACGGCGCACCGACCGGTGATCTGTACGACCCGGCCACCGGCCTGATGGCCCCGGCCGGTCTGTTCACCGCGGTGGTCTGCGGAGATCCGGACGAGGCGGGCCGGCTGGCCGAGCGGCTCGGCGGACACGCCCAGGCGGACACCGACCCGGACGGGGACGGGCCTGCCGCGGCGGCGACGGGAGGCGCGGCGGCCGGCTCCACGGACCGGGAGACCGCGGCGCGGAGGGCCCCGTCCGTCCTGCTCGGTGGCGTGCCACTGGACGAACTCCCGCTGGATGCCGCCCGGACCGCCGTGCTGGTCCAGGACAAGGACCCGGTGCTGCTCTCGGGCACACTGCGCGAGCTGCTGGACGTTCCGTCGTCCGGCCGGGTCACCGCCGAGGACGCGCTGACGGCGGCGCAGTGCGCCGATGTGCTGGACTCCTTGGCGCAGGCGTCCGTCGCCACGGACGGCGACCCGATGACGACCCGGATCACCGAACGCGGCCGGTCGCTCTCGGGCGGCCAGCGCCAGCGGCTGGCGCTGGCCCGCTCCCTGGTGGCCGACCCGGAGGCGCTGGTGCTCGACGAGCCGACCTCCGCCGTCGACTCGCACACCGAGGCCCGGGTGGCCGCCGGGATCAAGGCGCTGCGCCAGGGCCGTACCACCGTGGCGTTCGCCTCCTCACCCCTGCTGCTCGACCTCGCGGACCGGGTGGTGCTGGTGCGCCGGGGCACCGTCGTGGCGGTCGGCGGGCACCGTGAGCTGCTGCACACGGACCCCCACTACCGGGCGGTCGTCACACGTGAGACGGACGACGAGATCGAGGCCCTGACCCCCAGGGGCGCGACCGGAACGATCGAGGAAATCGAGGAACGGGCATGATCGGCGTCGCAGTACCGGCGTACGACCCGGCCGCGCCGGAGTCGGCGACGACCCTGCCGGTCGGCACCCCCACCACCGTACGGAGCTATGTACGGGAGCTGTTGCGGCGCCATCGCGGGCGGTTCACCGTGCTCGTCGCGTTCAACGCCATCGCGGTGATCGCGTCGATCGTCGGCCCGTATCTGCTGGGCGGGCTGGTCGAGGACCTCTCCGAGGGGGTGCGGGACCTTCATCTGGAGCGCGTCGCCGGGGTGTTCGCGCTCGCGCTGATCGTGCAGACGGTGTTCACCCGGCTGATGCGGCTGCGCAGCGCGATGCTCGGTGAGGAGATGCTGGCCGATCTGCGCGAGGACTTCCTCGTGCGGTCGGTGGGGCTGCCGCCGGGGGTGCTGGAGCGGGCCGGTACCGGTGATCTGCTCTCCAGGATCACCACGGACATCGACCGGCTGGCCAACGCGATGCGCGAGGCCGTGCCGCAGCTGGCGATCGGTGTGGTGTGGGCGGGGCTGCTTCTCGGCGCTCTCACCGTGACGGCTCCGCCGCTGGCGCTCTCGGTGCTGCTCGCGCTGCCCGTGCTGATCCTCGGCTGCCGCTGGTACTTCAAGCGGGCGCCGTCCGCGTACCGTTCGGAGGCCGCGGGGTACGCGGCGGTCGCCGCGATGCTCGCGGAGACCGTGGACGCCGGACGGACGGTGGAGGCGCACCGGCTGGGTGCGCGCCGGGTGGCGCTGTCGGACACCCGTATCCGGCAGTGGACCGCGTGGGAGCGGTACACGCTCTTCCTGCGCTCCGTGCTCTTCCCCGTCATCAACGTCACATACGTGACGATTCTCGGCGCGGTGCTGATGCTCGGCGGCTGGTTCGTCATCGAGGGCTGGCTGAGCGTGGGACAGCTGACGACGGGCGCGCTGCTGGCGCAGATGATGGTCGACCCGATCGGTCTGATCCTGCGCTGGTACGACGAGTTGCAGGTCGCTCAGGTCTCGCTGGCCCGGCTGGTCGGGGTGCGGGACATCGAGCCGGACGCGGGCGATGCGGAGGTCGTCCCGGACGGCCGTGAGGTCCGTGCCGACGAGGTGCGCTTCGGGTACCGCGCCGGGCTCGACGTGCTGCACCGGGTGTCGCTGGACGTGGCACCGGGTACGCGCCTGGCCCTGGTCGGCCCGTCCGGCGCGGGCAAGTCCACACTGGGGCGGCTGCTGGCCGGGATCTACGCCCCGCGTTCGGGCGAAGTGACGCTCGGTGGCGCCGAGTTGTCGCAGATGAAGGCGGAGGACGTACGTACGCATGTGGCGCTGGTCAACCAGGAACACCATGTGTTCGTGGGTTCGCTGCGCGACAACCTGCTGCTGGCCCGGACGGGCGCCGAGGACACCGAGCTGTGGGCGTCGCTGGCGGCGGTCGACGCGGACGGCTGGGCGAAGGCCCTGGAGGCGGGGCTGGACACCGAGGTCGGCTCGGGCGGTCTGGCGCTGACCCCGGCGCAGGCCCAGCAGATCGCGCTGGCCCGGCTGGTCCTGGCCGATCCGCACACTCTGGTGCTGGACGAGGCGACATCCCTGCTGGACCCGCGGGCCGCCCGCCATCTGGAGCGTTCACTGGCCCGGGTGCTGGACGGCCGCACGGTCGTGGCGATCGCCCACCGGCTGCACACCGCGCACGACGCGGATGTGATCGCGGTGGTGGAGCGCGGCCGGATCAGCGAGCTGGGCAGCCATGACAAGCTGGTGGCGGCGGACGGCGCGTATGCGGCGCTCTGGCGGTCCTGGCACGGCTGAGCGGCGCGGATGGCCTCCCGGCCGGCCGGGAGGCCGTGGCCGGTCCCCCAGGCCCGGTCGTCAAACTGCCGTCGCCCGGAGGGCGGCGGTTTGACGACCGGGCCCAGGCGGACGTGACCGGTCCGCGGGGACCGTCAGCCGAGCTTCGAGGCCCGTACGATCCGGGCCACGATCTCCGCCGCGACGGCCTCCACGTCGGCGTCCACGACCAGGTCCACGTGGCCGTCCGGGTCCGCCGTGAAGACGGTCAGGCCTTCGTCGGTGACCTCGACCGTGCCGCGCTCGGTGGTGTAGAGGTCGGGGCGCAGCAGGGAGAGCGCGGTGATCGGGTCGTGCGGGACGCTCCACGGTTCGCCGGTGAAGCCGGTCCAGGCGTCGATCTCGCGGGCGAGCGCCGCACCGTACGCGCCGGCTTCCCGGATCGCTTCGATGCCGGGCCGTTCGATGCGCAGCCGCGTGGTGATGTCCAGGCCGGTGACGACGGTGCGGATGCCGGAGCCGAAGACGATGCGGGCGGCGGTGATGTCGCTGACGATGTTGTGCTCGGCCTTGGCGCCGGGGCCGAAGCTGCCGCCCATCATGTACAGGGTGCGTACGCCGGTGGCGAAGCGGTCGTCCAGGTGGATCGCGCGGGCGATGTTGGCGAGCGGGGCGATGGCGACGACGTCGGTCGCGCCGGGCCGGGCGAGGACGGAGTCGACGAGGAAGCGGTCGGCGGCGACGGTGTCGCGCACCGGCTCGGTCTCCAGGTCGGTGAAGGCCCTGCCCTCGTGGCCGGCCCACCAGACCTCCTTGCCGGAGAGGGTCTCGGCCGCGCCGGGGACGACGGTGAGGTCGTGGCCGGCGAGGGTGCCGAGCCGGTGCGCGAGGCGGGCCCGGAGCAGGGTGTCGCCGTAGACGGTGGTGACGCCGGTGATCCGGGCCTCGGGCGAGCCGAGCAGCACACCGAGCGCGAGCGCGTCGTCGACGTCGCTGCCGATGTCGGTGTCGAGAAGGATGTCTGCGGGGGGCTGGGTCACGGTGTTCCTCGGGTGTTCGGGATGGGCTTCGTGGGCCGGGCGGCCGGTTCGGCGGGCGGTCACTTCAGGCCGCTGCCCGCGATCGACTGGGTGAAGTACCGCTGCAGGCGCAGCAGGACGACGAGCGGGATGACGGTCAGGACGACGGCGGCGGCGAACACCTGGCCGTAGTCGACGACCATCTGGCCCTGGAGGGTGCCGAGCGCGATCGGGCCGAGCTGTTTGTCCGGTTCGGTGCCGACGAGCAGTGGCCACATGTAGGACTGCCACTGGAAGGTGAACAGGGTCACTCCGGCGCCGATCAGGGCGGGCCGCGACAGGGGTACGTAGATCTTCCGGAAGACGCCCCACCAGCCGAGTCCGTCCATCCGCGCGGCCTCGACGAGTTCGCGCGGGATGGCCAGGAAGAACTGGCGCAGCAGGAAGATCGCCAGGCCGTTGCCGATGCCGGGCAGGATCAGTCCGGTGTAGGTGTTCTGCAGGCCCCAGTCCCGGAAGATGTCCGAGAGCGGGATCGCTATGGCGTCGAACGGGATCATGAAGCTGAGCAGGATCACTGCGAAGACGAGCCCGCGGCCGCGGAACCGGAAGACCGAGAGGGCGAACGCGGCCATCGCGGAGAGCAGCAGTCCGATCAGGACGGTGGCGGCGGCCACGCCGATGGAGTTGAGCACGGCACGGCCGAAGTCGCCCTGGAAGAGCGTCACATAGTTGTGGAAGGTGGCGTCGGTCGGGATCAGGCTGCTCCAGGAGAGCCGGTCGAGTCCGCCGAGGACCTTGTCGCCGGGGCGGAGCGATCCGGTGAGCACCCACAGCAGCGGGAGCGCGAAGAGCACACCGATGACGACGGCGGTGACGAGCGGCATGTGCCTCAGCACGGAGGGCCGGCGTCGCGTCGGCTGCTGGGGAGCGGTGGTTGTCCTCATCGGTTCACTCCTCGCCCTTGCCCTGCATCATCCGGAACTGGACGATGACGACCGCGAGGGTGATGGCGACGAGCACCACCACTTCGGCCTGGGCGAAGTTGATGTCGCCGACGCTGTAGGCGCGGCGGAAGACGTCGTACATCATGAGATTGGTCGAGCCGTCGGGGCCGCCGCGGGTGAGCAGTTGCACGGGGGCGAACACCAGGAAGTTGGAGACGGTGTCGGCGACCAGGACGAAGGCGAGCGGGCGGCGCAGCAGCGGCAGTGTGACGTGGACGAACCGCTGCCAGGCGGAGGCGCCGTCGACGGCGGCCGCGTCGTAGCACTCCTGCGGGATGTCCTGGAGTCCGGCGATCAGGAACATCATCCAGTAGCCGACGCCGACCCAGGACATCAGGACCACGAGGGCGAAGAGTGCCTGCTGCGAGCTGGTGAGGAAGGGCTGCGGCGGGATGCCCATCGTGCCGAGGATGGCGTTGAGCGGTCCTTCGGGGCGGTAGAGGATGCCCCAGATGACCGCGGAGACGGCTGGTGGCACGGCGATGGGTGCGAAGACCAGCGACCGCCAGAACCGGACTCCCGCGAAGCGGCGGTTCAGCAGGACGGCGAGGCCGAGGGCGATGAGCACCTGGAGCGGATTGATGACCAGGCTGAACAGCAGCGTCACGCGGACGCTCTGCCAGAACTGGCTGTCGGCGAAGAGGTCCGCGTAATTGCCGAGGCCGACGAAGGTGGTGACGCCGTCGACGAGGCTGTGGTGGCGCAGGCTGCTGATGACGGCCATCGCGGCGGGCAGCAGTCGCAGCACGACGAGGGCGAGGAGAGCGGGGGCCAGGAAGTACAGGGCGGTCCTGCCCTGCGAGGTGGAGCGGCGGCGCCGGGAGCGCTTCGGGTTCCGGGTGGCTGTGGTGGTCATCGCAGTCGCTCCCAGGTGCGCACGAGTTCTCCGGAGGCCCTCGCCAGCCGGGGTTCCACCGCCGAGCCGTTGCGGATGTCGGAGAACGCGGAGCCCATGACGGTCTCGAACTGGGTGTAGCCGATGCTGCGCGGCCGGCTGACGGCGGTGTGCGCGAGTTCGTGGCGCATGATCGTGGCCACTCCTGTGGTGCTCCTGGTGGCCTTGTGTTCCAGGTCCGCCGCGTAACGGTCGAAGGCCCGGCGATTGGAGGGGATGAGCGGGGATGCCTCGACGGTGCTGAGGCTGCCCTCGGTGGTCAGTGCGGCGTATTCCATGAACCGCTGGGCCGCTTCGGGGTGTTCGGCGTACGGGTTCACGCCCCAGGACCAGGAGTCGGTGGGGGTGACGGCGCGGCCGTGGGCGAACTTCGGCTGCGGCGCGGTGCCCCAGGCGAAGTCCTTCAGCCCGGCGAAGGCGCCGAGGTTCCAGGGGCCGCCGACGAAGAACGGCACCCGGCCGGAGGTGAAGAGCGAGGAGAGCTGGTACGAGGGGACGCCGCGCGGTGACGAGCCGTCGGCGAAGAGGGTGCGGTACCAGTTCAGGGCGTCGATCCAGCCCTGGGTGGTGACGGCGGGGGTGAGCATGTCCTTGCCGGTGATGCCGGAGCCGCCGTGCAGGGACTCGACCAGGGGCTGGAGTCCGTAGTAGAGGTCGGTCTGTTCCAGCAGCAGGGCGTAGTCGGCGCCCGCCCGGTCCATCGCCCGGCGGCCGGTGCTCCTGGTCCGCTCCCAGCTCCACCGGTCGGCGGGCGCGGCTCCGGGGAGCGGCGCGCCCGCCCTGGTGAGCAGGTCGGCGTTGTAGAAGAGGTACTGGGTGGAGGTCCAGATCGGCAGCGAGCGGAGCCTGCCCTTCCAGGAGCTGACGCCGTACTGCTCGGGGGTGACGGCGGCCCTGGCCCGCCCGGCGATCGGGGAGAGGTCGGTGAGGAAGCCGCGCGCGGTGAGTGCCGGTACGCGGGGCTGGTCCACGGCGTACACGTCGATCGCGTCGTCCTGCGCGGAGAGCCGCAACTGGAGGACGTCACCGAGCTGGTCCGGCGGCACGGGCGTGTAGTCGATCCGGAGGTCGGGGTTGGCCCGCTCGAAGCCTCGGATGACCGCCCGGAACGTCTCGGGGGTCTCCGGGCCGAGGAACCGTACCGCTGTTCTGCCGTCCGCCGGGCGGCCGCCCGAGCAGCCCGCCAGGGCCGCGGCGGACGTCGCGGCGAGCGCGGCACCGAGCACGGTTCTGCGGCTTGGAGAGCTCGTCATACGGCTCTCCGGCCTGCAATGGACATCACGTCTCCAAATCGTTTTGCATTCCTGACTCGGCCCATGTGCGGCGCGATCGCAAGCACCATACAAAACGTTTTGCACAATGGATAGAGTGACCTCGAACACCAGGACAACATTCCTGGACGACTACGGGAGGCCGATGGTGCAGAGCGGGAGCCGGGTCAAGATCGTCGATGTGGCGTCCGAGGCGGGCGTCAGCGTCACCACGGTCTCCCATGTGCTGAGCGGCCGTCGCCCCGTCTCGGCCGCCACCCGCGCCCGGGTCGAGGACGTCATACAGCGCCTCGGCTACCAGGCCGACCCGTCGGCGCGCGGCCTGCGCACCCAGCGCACCCGCACCCTGGGGCTGGTCGTCCCGGACATCACCAACCCGTTCAACACCTCGATCGCCGCGGGCATGCAGGAGATCGCCCTGGCCCATGAGTACCTGACGGTGGTCTGCGAGGCCCCGATGGACGGCCCGCACCTGCCCGCGGTGATCCGACAGCTGGTCGCGCGCCGGATCGACGGCATCGTGATCGGCCGGTACGGCGCCACCCGGCGCGATCTGGACCGGATCGTGGCCTCGGGATCGAAGCTGGTGCGACTCGGCGGGCGACTGGAGCCCGCGCTCGGCGACGTCGTGCGGGCCGCCGAGACCGAGGGCATGTACGACCTGGTCAGCCATCTGGTGGGCCTCGGATACCGCCGTATCGCGTTCATCGGCGGTGCGCCGGGGGTGGAGCCGGGCGAGGAGCGGTTCGCGGGCTATCGCAAGGCCCTGGAGTCGGCGGGGCTGCCGGTCCCGGACGAACTGGTCGTCTGGACCGGCTTCACCCGCGAGGGCGGCCGGGCCGGGGCCGCGGCCGTGCTGGACGCGGCGGAGCGCCCGGACGCCGTGGTGTGCGCCAACGACCTGATCGCGATCGGCGCACTGGACACGGCACGGGCCGCCGGACTGCGGGTGCCGCACGATGTGGCCATCACCGGGTACGACGACATCGAGGCGGCCTCACTGGTCTCCCCCGCGCTCACCACCGTGCTCAACCCGGCTCGGGAGATCGGGCGTTCGGCCGCACAGCTGCTGGTGGACCGACTCGACGGGGAGGATACGGGGGCGGCCAGGGAGATCGTCCTGGCGCACCGGCTGGTGCCACGCGAGTCCGCCTGAGCGGACCCGCCCCGGTCCGGACGCCGGACGCGCCGTCAGATGAAGTTCAGCGCGGCTGCCCCGCCCACGCCCCCGAGCACCATGAACACCGGCATCAGCACCTTCAGCTCCACCCAGCTCCCGGCCCGGAACCGCATGGCCTTCGGCGGGCCGATCGGGTACCAGCGCTTGCGGCCGATCGGGATGGGCCACAGGATCGGGCAGCCGGAGACGGTCAGCGCGTCGCCGATGTCGTGGACGAGGGCGCCGAGCACGATCGGCAGGCCGAGCCACAAGTACTCCTGGCCGGGGGCGGTGAACAGCCAGTCCGAGCCGTTGCCCGGTTTGTCCAGGACGCCGGCCAGTATCCAGGCGCTGGTCGCGCCGAGCAGCCAGACCAGGACGTCGCTGGACATCCGGGCGGCCCGCCACAGCAGTCCTTCGACGGCGAGCACCAGATGGACGAAGAGGATCGCCAGGACCGCCCACCGGCCGCCGGTGATCGCCGCGGCGGAGGCTCCGGCGCCGATCAGGACCGCCCAGAGCCAGGTGTGGGTCAGCGTCCGGTGGCCGCCGTTGCGGGCCGAGTCGCCGCGCATCCTGGTCGCCTTGTAGACGGCGTGCGAGAGCTTGTCGACGATCTCGCAGAGCCCCCGGGACACCGGTCCGAAGGCGCGCGAGATGGTCGCGGACTTGTGGTCCAGGTCCGGGGCGAGCGCGGCCCCGGCGGTGATCAGTGCCCCGACGACGAGGACGGGCCACGGCATCGCGTGGCCGGCGGCCGCCGCCGCCGCGCCCACCCCCAGCCAGGCCGCTGCCCCTGACAGAGAGTGTGCCGGTCCCATCATGATTCTTCCCGCCCCCAGAGTCGTATCGCTGCCATTGCCGCCCAGGCACGGCCGAGTTGAGTGGGAAGCGTATCGCCCATGATCTTCATACCGTCGTCCGGTTCCCTCATCCGGGCGGAAGGCAGGCAAGATGGGGGCGTGACCCTTATCGATCAGCTGCCCCCGACCGACGACCCCGACGCCCTCTTCGAGGCTTTCTCGTCATGGACCGAGACGCAGGGCATCACCCTCTATCCGGCCCAGGAGGAGGCGCTGATCGAGGTGGTCTCCGGCGCGAACGTGATCCTTTCCACCCCGACCGGCTCCGGGAAGAGCCTGGTCGCGGCGGGTGCGCACTTCACCGCGCTGGCCCAGGACAAGGTCACCTTCTACACGGCGCCGATCAAGGCACTGGTCTCGGAGAAGTTCTTCGACCTGTGCAAGCTGTTCGGTACGGAGAACGTCGGCATGCTCACCGGCGACGCCTCGGTCAACGCCGACGCCCCGGTGATCTGCTGCACGGCCGAGGTGCTGGCGTCCATCGCGCTGCGTGACGGCAAGTACGCCGACATCGGCCAGGTCGTGATGGACGAATTCCACTTCTACGCCGAGCCGGACCGCGGCTGGGCCTGGCAGATCCCGCTGCTGGAGCTGCCGCAGGCCCAGTTCATCCTGATGTCGGCCACGCTCGGCGACGTCCGGATGTTCGAGGAGGACCTGACCCGCCGCACCGGCCGCCCCACCTCCGTGGTGCGCTCGGCGACCCGGCCGGTCCCGCTCAGCTACGAGTACCGGCTGACCCCGATCACCGAGACCCTCACCGAGCTCCTGGACACCCGGCAGTCGCCCGTCTACATCGTGCACTTCACCCAGGCCGCGGCCGTCGAGCGGGCGCAGTCGCTGATGAGCATCAACATGTGCACCAAGGAGGAGAAGGAGAAGATCGCCGATCTGATCGGCAACTTCCGCTTCACCACCAAGTTCGGCCAGAACCTCTCCCGCTATGTGCGCCACGGCATCGGGGTGCACCACGCGGGCATGCTGCCGAAGTACCGGCGTCTGGTGGAGAAGCTCGCCCAGGCCGGTCTGCTGAAGGTGATCTGCGGTACGGACACCCTCGGCGTCGGTGTCAACGTCCCCATCCGCACAGTGCTGTTCACCGCGCTCACCAAGTACGACGGCACCCGCGTGCGTACGCTGCGCGCCCGGGAGTTCCACCAGATCGCCGGCCGCGCGGGCCGGGCCGGCTTCGACACGGCGGGTTTCGTGGTGGCGCAGGCGCCCGAGCACGTCATCGAGAACGAGAAGGCCGTCAAGAAGGCCGGCGACGACCCGAAGAAGAAACGCAAGGTGGTCCGCAAGAAGGCCCCCGAGGGCTTCGTCGCCTGGTCGGAGACCACGTTCGACAAGCTGATCCAGTCCGACCCGGAGCCGCTGACCTCCCGCTTCCGGGTCACGCACACCATGCTGCTGTCCGTGATCGCGCGTCCCGGCAACGCCTTCGAGGCGATGCGGCACCTGCTGGAGGACAACCACGAGCCGCGCCGGGCGCAGCTGCGCCACATCCGCCGGGCCATCGCGATCTACCGCTCGCTGCTGGACGGCGGCGTGGTGGAGCAGCTCGACAAGCCGGACGCGGAGGGCCGGATCGTCCGGCTCACCGTCGACCTCCAGCAGGACTTCGCGCTCAACCAGCCGCTGTCGACCTTCGCGCTGGCCGCGTTCGACCTGCTGGACCCGGACTCCCCCTCGTACGCCCTGGACATGGTCTCCGTCGTCGAGTCGACGCTCGACGACCCTCGGCAGATCCTCGCCGCGCAGCAGAACAAGACGCGCGGCGAAGCGGTCGGGCAGATGAAGGCGGACGGTGTCGAGTACGAGGAGCGGATGGAGCTGCTCCAGGAGGTCACGTACCCGAAGCCGCTGAGCGAGCTGCTGTGGCACGCCTACGACGTGTACCGCAGGAGCCACCCGTGGGTGGGCGACCACCCGGTCTCGCCGAAGTCCGTGATCCGTGACATGTACGAACGTGCCATGACGTTCACGGAGTTCACCTCCAACTACGAGCTGGCCCGCACCGAGGGCATCGTGCTGCGGTATCTGGCCAGTGCGTACAAGGCGCTGGAGCACACCATCCCGGACGACATCAAGTCCGACGACCTGGAGGATCTGATCGCCTGGCTGGGCGAGATGGTCCGTCAGGTGGACTCCAGTCTGCTCGACGAGTGGGAGCAGCTGGCCAACCCGGAGGTGGAGACCGCCGAGCAGGCGCAGGAGCGGGCCGACGAGGTGAAGCCGGTGACGGCCAACGCCCGCGCCTTCCGGGTGCTGGTGCGCAACGCGATGTTCCGCCGGGTCGAGCTGGCCGCGCTGGACAAGGTGGGCGAGCTCGGCGCTCTGGACGGCGACGCGGGCTGGGACGAGGACGCGTGGGGCGACGCGATGGACGCCTACTGGGACGAGTACGACGACCTGGGCACCGGTCCGGACGCGCGTGGTCCGAAGCTGCTGAAGATCGACGAGGACGCGGCACACGGGCTGTGGCGGGTCCGGCAGACCTTCGCCGATCCGAACGGCGACCACGACTGGGGCATCAGCGCGGAGATCGATCTGGCCGCCTCCGACGAGGAGGGCCGGGCCGTGGTCCGCGTGACCTCCGTCGGTCAGCTGTGAGGGCGTACGCCGCGGGGGCGGCGCCGCTGCGAGAGTGGAGACGAACGGCATGACGAATCCCGCCGAGCGCCTGGTCGATCTGCTCGACCTGGAGCGGATCGAGGTCAACATATTCCGTGGCCGCAGCCCCCAGGAGTCCCTGCAACGGGTCTTCGGCGGGCAGGTCGCCGGGCAGGCCCTGGTCGCGGCGGGCCGGACCACCGACGGAGACCGGCCGGTCCATTCGCTGCACGCGTACTTCCTCCGTCCGGGGCGGCCGGGGGTGCCGATCGTCTACGAGGTGGAGCGCGTCCGGGACGGCCGGTCGTTCACCACCCGCCGGGTCACCGCCGTCCAGCAGGGCCGGACGATCTTCAATCTGACGGCGTCCTTCCACCGGCCGGAGGAGGCGGGCTTCGAGCACCAGCTGCCGCCGGCCCGCGAGGTCCCGGACCCCGAGGAGCTGCCGACCGTCGCCGAGGAGGTCCGTGAGCACCTGGGCGCGCTGCCGGAAGCACTTGAGCGCATGGCCCGGCGGATGCCGTTCGACATCAGGTACGCCGAACGGCTGCGCTGGACGAAGGAGGAAGTCAGGGACGCCGATCCGCGCAGCGCGGTGTGGATGCGCGCGGTCGGCCCGCTGGGCGACGATCCGCTGGTGCACACCTGCGCGCTGACGTACGCCAGCGACATGACGCTCCTGGACGCGGTCCGTATCCCGGTGGAGCCGCTGTGGGGGCCGCGTGGGTTCGACATGGCCTCGCTGGACCACGCCATGTGGTTCCACCGTCCGTTCCGTGCGGACGAGTGGTTCCTCTACGACCAGGAGTCGCCGGTCGCGACGGGCGGCCGGGGGCTGGCCCGTGGCCGGATCTACGACCGGGGCGGCAACCTGCTGGTGTCCGTGGTGCAGGAGGGGCTGTTCCGCCGTCTCGGTGAGTAGCCGTGTCCGGCTCAGATGCCGGGCAACGGGTCCTGCTCGACCTCGTGGCGGCGGGTGCGGATGTCCGGGGGTGCCGGGTGGAGCTTGGCGTCGCAGGCGGGGCCGAGGCCGGTGCGGCGTGAGACCGTACCGGTGAGCAGGCGGCCGCACATGCGGCAGCGCACCACCTTTCGGCGGGCGGTGCGGCCGGCCGGGCCGTCCCCGGGCGGGGGCTCGGTGCCGGTTCCGGGGGACGGCTCGGGGAGGGGCTCGGCGGATTCCACGGATCGATCTTCTCAGGGCGCCGTCCGACCGCGCGACGTCCCAGCAGTGCCCGGACATCCGGGCAGCACACAACGGAGGGTTCACCAGTGAGCAGCGTGCTGACCTTCAAGCGGGCCGCGGCCTCGCCCGCCGGCCATGTCGTCGAGTTCGCCGACGCGCCCGGCGGCGAGTCCCGGGTGGTCGCCCATGTGGAGCGGGAACTGCCGGAGGGCGGCATACCCGCCTACCTCGCGGCCCGCAAGTCGGGGGCGCGTTCCTTCGTCCTGTGGACCGACGGCGAGCGCCGGTCCCGGCTGGCCACCCTGGTCACCGAGTCCGCGTCCGACGGCGTGGCCACGTACCGGGTGCTGGGTGCGCGGGGCGAGCCGATCGGCACACTCGTCCGGGAGAAGGCCATGTACGGCAAGGGGCTGCGGACCCGGTGGACGGTCGCCCAGACCGGCTGTCCGGAGGCGGTCGGTCTCAAGGGCCGAATCTTCTGGTGGTACGTGTGGTGGCTGCTGTTCCCGGCCCAGGTGGTGATCTGCGTGGGCAGCCTCCTGGGCGGTGGGGGCGATGTGGCACGCGGGCCGCGGCGCATCATCTGGCGGGCCGGCCGGGAGGTTCCGCTGGAGTTCCTCTCGGACGACGACGAGGTCCATGTCCACGCGCCGTGGGTCGACTGGCGGCTCGCGGCGGCGCTGAGCGCGCTGATCCGTACCTTCGACAGCTGGCTGGGCACGCCCTGGGACGAGAAGCGGGAGTGAGCCGGGGCCTGCTCGGTCCCGGTCGCCTCTCCGGACCGGTCAGGAGCCGAGGATCCTGGCTTTCTGTGCCTCGAACTCGCTCTCGCTCAGCACACCCTGGCTCTTGAGGTCGCCGAGGTCCTTGAGCTGGGCGATCTTGTTGCTCATCTCGTCCTCCGGTGCGAGGGACGTGGCCGCGGGGGGCGGCGCCGCGGCGGCGGGCCGGGCCTGCGCCTGCTGGGCGTCCTGCTGTGCCCAGCGGCCCGCCTGGCGCCGGGAGACCCGGTTGGAGACCGAGGTGGCGGTTCCGGCGATCACCGCTGTACGGGCGACGCCACGAAGAAGGCCTGGCATGGTGCATCTCCTTTTGACTGGCTGGTGCGGGGGCGGGCCGACGCCGAGGGGCCGGCCGGCTCAGACGCCGGCCTCGGCAGCGTCGAGCGATGCCAGGATCTCCTGGACCGGGATGCGCCCGTTGGCGACGAGGCGCCCTCCCGAGCGGCGCAGCGCGGCCGCGAGCGGTCCGGCCCACACGTTCTCGTAGATGACGATCCCGGCGGAGCTGCCGGGTTCGAGAACCGCGCTCACCTCGTCGATGTCGTCCCGGCCGAGCAGGCCGGAGGACACCCCTTCGAACACGGTGAGGTCTTCGTGGCCGTTCGCGGCCAGCTCGGAGAGCTCAAGGCCCGCGACCGTGCCGTCCTCGTCCTTCCTGAAGAAGACCAGGTCCAGGATCCGGATGATTCCCCGGTCGACCAGGTCGACCAGCAGGGGCAGTCCCTCGCCCGTCATCCGGCTTCCCGGGAACTCGATCACCAGGTAGTCGATCGGCCCCGTCTCGTCGGTCTCGCTGCTCACACCGGCTCCTCAGAATGTCGACTGCCCCGGGTCCGCCAGGGCCTGTGCCTCCGTCATTGGAGCAGTGGGCGAGCCGGTGCGCATCTCGGTCGTGGCGGTGGGCGGACGCGGCCCCGGTTACGCCGTTGGAGGGTCAGCGGGTCCCTCCGACGGCCGAGTGGTGCGAGCCGTGCCCCGCCCGTGCCCGGCCGCCACGGATGGTTGTCGCGCGCGGGCGGCCCGCGCAGGCAACCGGTCCGGATTCCTGTGTGGGCCGGATGGCGCCATGTGCGGGACGACGGGAGACGACGATGACTTCATCTTCACCGGCGGACGCGGCCCGGCAGCGGATGCCGCTGCCCCTGCTGCGGGGCCAGAAGGCGCTGGTGACGGGGGCGAGCTCCGGCATCGGCAGGGCGACCGCGGTGGAACTGGGGCGGGCGGGTGCCGATGTCGTCGTCAACTACGTCGCCGGCCGTGAGGCGGCCGAAGACGTGGTACGGGAGATCGAGGCCTTCGGTGTGCGGGCGTACGCCCACGAGGCGGACGTCTCACGGGAGGAGCAGGTCGTCGCCATGTTCGCCCGGATGGTCGAGGAGTTCGGCACGGTCGACGTGCTGGTCGCCAACGCCGGTCTTCAACGGGACGCCGCGGCCGCGGAGATGACCCTGGACGAGTGGAACAAGGTGCTGGACGTCAATCTCACCGGGCAGTTCCTGTGCGCCCGGGAGGCGGTCAAGGAGTTCGACCGCCGGGGCGTCGTGCCGGCGGTGTCCCGCGCCGCGGGGAAGATCATCTGCATGAGCTCGGTCCACCAGATCATTCCGTGGTCGGGACATCTGAACTACGCCGCGTCCAAGGGCGGCGTCCTCATGATGATGCAGACCCTGGCCCAGGAATGCGCACCCCGAGGCATCCGGGTCAACGCCGTCGCCCCCGGTGCCATCCGCACCCCCATCAACACCAGCGCCTGGGACACCCCCGAGGCCGAGGCCGAACTCCTCAGGCTGATCCCCTACCGCCGGGTGGGCGATCCGCCGGACATCGCCACCGCGGTGACCCTGTTGGCGTCCGACCTGATGGATTACGTCGTGGGCACCACCCTCTACGTCGACGGCGGGATGACGCTCTTCCCCGGCTTCGCCACCGGAGGCTGACCCTGTTCGCGAAGGCGGCCGGTCACCTGGCATCCGAGGAGGCACGGACATGACGGCTGATCAAGTGATGGTGGGTGTGGGGCTCATCGTGGTGCTCGCGGTCGGCTCCCAGCTGCTGGCGAGCCGACTGCGGGTTCCCGCCCTGCTGGTCCTGCTGCCGGTCGGCTTCGCCGCCGGAGCGCTGACGGACGACGTCGATCCCGAGAAGCTGCTCGGCGAGGCCTTCTCGCCGCTGGTCTCGCTCGCGGTGGCGGTGATCCTCTACGAGGCCGGGCTCGGCCTGGAGATCAGCCGGCTGCGGGGCCATACCCGTCGCATCGTGGTCAGACTGCTCTGGCTGGGGGCGCTCGTCACCTGGCTGTCCGCCGCGCTGTTCGCGGTGCCGGTGCTGAACATGTCCAAGGGCGCGGCCGTGATGCTGGGCGCGATCCTCGTCGTGTCCGGCCCGACGGTCGTCGGGCCACTGCTCAACTTCGTACGGCCCTCCGAGCGTCTGCAGCGCATCCTCGTCTGGGAGGGCTCCCTGATCGACCCGGTCGGCGGCATCCTGGGCGCGCTGGTCTTCCATGCCGTGGTAGCCGGTGAACGCAAGGGCTTCGGGAGCCAGTTGGAGCAGTTCTCGGCCAGCGCCGCAGTGGGCGTGGTGGGCGGAGTGGTCGGGGCCGGTGTGCTGTGGCTGCTGCTGCGCAGTGCCCGACTGAACGAGGAACTGGCCACGTCGGCGCAGATCGCCGCGGTGATCGGGATCGCCGCCGCCTGTGACGCGCTCCGCGAGGACACCGGGCTCATCTCCGCGGTCGTGATGGGTATGGCCATGGCGAATCTTCGGGGCCTGGATCTTCCGGCCCGCCGGCCGTTCCTCGACACCCTGGTCTCATTGATCATCGGCCTGTTGTTCATCTCCATCTCGGCCACGGTCACCCCGGCGTCGCTGCGCCACGTGGTGCTGCCCTCGCTCGCGCTGGTGGCCCTCCTGGTGCTGGTGGTGCGCCCGCTCGTGGCCCTGGTGTCGACGGCCGGTACCGATGTCCGGGGCGGGGAACGGTGGTTCATCGGGTGGATGGCCCCGCGCGGCATCGTCGCCGCGGCGACCGCCTCCACGTTCTCGGCGACTCTGGTGGCGCGGGGCGTCGACGGCGCCGAGCGGATCCTTCCCGCGACCTTCGTGGTGATCGTCGCCACCGTCACGCTCTACGGCCTGACTGCGTTTCCGGTCGCCCGGCGGCTGGGGGTGCTGCGCCCGTCCCGGTCCCGGCCGCTGCTGGTGGGCGGCGCACCCTGGGCGGTCGATCTGGGGCGCGCGCTGAACTCGGCGGGGCTGGATGTGCTGATGTGGGCGGGTGCCGAGCGCCAGCGGGCCCGGATCGAGGAAGCCGGGCTGCCCCTGGCGACGGGCGAACTGCTCGCGGCGGCCTCCGGTGCCGGGGCGGAGCTGGAGGGCATCACCGGTGTGCTGCTGCTCACCGAGGAGGACGACTTCAACGCGCTGGCCGCGATGACCCTGCGGGAGAGCGTCGAGGGCCCGGTCCACCGGCTCGCTCCGGACACCGACAGCCAGGGCGTGGTGGCGCCGTACACCGGGGGCGAACCCCTCTTCCGTACCGGTCTGACCGGGCCGGAGCTGGCCCGCCGGTACGAGGCCGGGGCCCGGGTGCTCACCCGGCGGGCCGACGGAGCCGTACCGGCCGGACACGACGTGCTGTTCGTCGTGCGCGCCGACGGGCTGCTCGCCCCGGTCACCCACACGTACACCCCGGATGCCCGGCCGGGCGACACCGCCGTCCTTCTCGGGCCCCCGTCCCGGCCGCCGTCGCCCGAGAGCCTCTGAGCGCCGTCAGCCGCGTTCCCCGGCGCGTGCCGCGTCCAGCGCCTCGTCCAGGGTCCGGGCCGCCATGATGAGCGAGAGGTGGGTGAACGCCTGGGGGAAGTTGCCGAGTTGCTCGCCGCTGGGGCCGATCTCCTCGGCGAACAGGCCGACGTGGTTGGCGTACGTGAGCATCTTCTCGAAGGTGTAGCGGGCCTTGCGCAGCCGGCCCGAGCGGGCCAGGGCGTCGACGTACAGGAACGTACAGAGGCTGAACGTGCCCTCGGAGCCCCGCAGTCCGTCCGGGGAGGCCGCGGGGTCGTATCGGTAGACGAGGCTGTCGGAGACGAGTGTGCGGTCCATGGCGTCGAGCGTGGCGAGCCAGCCGGGGTCCTTCGGGGCGAGGAATCCCACCCTGGGCATCAGCAGCAGCGAGGCGTCCAGCACTCCGCTGCCGTAGTACTGGACGAAGGCCTGCTCGGACCCGCTCCAGCCGCGTTCCATGACCTGTTCGAGAATGGTGTCCCTGGCCCGGGTCCACCGGGCGGTGTCGGCGGGCCGGCTGAGATCGGCCGCCAGGCGCAGGCCGCGGTCGAACGCCGCCCAGGACATCACCCGGCTGTAGGTGAAGTCCTGCCGTCCGCCGCGGGTCTCCCAGATGCCCTCGTCGGGCCGGTCCCAGCGGTCCACGAGCCAGTCGAGGGTCCGGGCCACGACCTGCCAGCCCCGGTGGCCCGCCTGGAGGCCCACCTCGCGGCCTTCGGACAAGGCGTACAGGGCCTCACCGTAGATGTCGAGCTGTAGCTGGTCGGCGGCCGCGTTGCCGAGCCGTACCGGGTACGAGCCCCGGTAGCCCTCGAAATGGGCCAGGGTCTCCTCCGTCAGCAGGGGCTCGCCGTCGACGCGGTACATGATCCGGAGGGGTTCGTCCCCGCTGTCGTCCTCCCGGAGCCGGTCGCCCAGCCAGTGGGTGAAGGCGATCGCCTCGTCCACGAACCCGAGGTCGAGCAGGGCCCGGACCGACAGCGAGCCGTCCCTGACCCAGGTGTAGCGGTAGTCCCAGTTGCGTTCGCCGCCGACCTGCTCGGGCAGTCCCATGGTCGCCGCCGCGACGGGTGCGCCGGAGGGGGCGTAGGTGAGCAGTTTGAGGGTGATGGCGGAGCGGTTGACCATGTCGGACCAGCGGCCCCGGTAGCGGGAGCCGCGCACCCACCGCTGCCAGTGGTCGACGGTCTCCCAGAGCTGTTCCGTGACGGCGTCGACGGTCGGTTCGGGCGGCGCGGGCCCGTCCGCCGCGCAGACGGTGAGGATCGCGAAGGCCGACTCGCCGTCGTTCAGCACCACTTCGCCCACCGCGTCCCGGCCGTCGCGTGCCACGGGGAATCCGGTGCGGAGATGGGCCGCGATCCCCGGAGACCGGAACACCGCTCCCCCGGGGCACAGTTCGAGTTCGTGATCGGCCCGGCCGTAGTCGAACCGGGGCCGGCACTCCATGGCGAGCCGGACGGTCCCGCGCACCGCGCGCACGATCCGCACCAGGGTGTGCCGGTCGGTGGGGATCCCCGTGGGTACGGGTGGCATCCAGTCGAGTACCTCGCCGACGCCGTCCGGCGACATGAACCGGGTGACCAGGACCGCGGTGTCCGGGTAGTAGAGCTGCCGGCAGGTGATCCCGGGGTCGTCGGGGGCCAGCCGGAAGTGGCCGCCGTCGTCGTGGTCGAGCAGTGCGGCGAAGATGCTCGGGGAGTCGAACCTCGGGGCGGCGAACCAGTCGACGACCCCGCGCGAGGAGACCAGTGCGGCCGTCTGCAGGTCGCCGACGAGCCCGTGTTCGGCGATGGGCGGGTATCGGTCCATGAGCATCCACTCCCGGGGTCCGTGACCGTCCGTTTCCGGACGGACCGCTCCGGCTCCACTATCCGCCAGGCGCCCCGTGCCCGCTCGCCCGGTCCGCCTCGGCCGGCGGTCCGCCGGTAGCGGTCCGGGCACGGGAGGTGACGGGCGGCGTCCAGATGATGCCGGAACCGGGCCGAGCCGCGATGATCGGACTCGGGGCGCGGACGCGCCGAACGATGCCGCACCCCCGATCCGGGCAGGCGGGCGCCGGCGGGAGCGGTGTGCGCCCGCGGAGCCGTGGCGCGCGCCCGTGAGCAGCCAGGAGGACCCGATGCCGCAGGACGTGACCTCGATGCTCAGGACAGCACCGGACGCGACGCCGGAGCAGCGGGCGGCCCGCGGGAAGGCGGCCCGGCGGGCGACGCCGAGGTCGAGCCATGCCGAGTTCGAACCGCCGGCCGACCGGCCCGACCCGTTGGCCGTCCTCGAAGCCCAGTCCGCGAACCGGCTGCCCGAACTCGTCCCGATCCGCTATGGCCGGATGACCGAGTCGCCGTTCCGCTTCTACCGGGGTGCCGCCGCGATCATGGCCGCCGACCTGGCCACCACCGGGGACTCCGGGATCAGGGCCCAACTGTGCGGGGACGCCCATCTGCTGAACTTCCGGCTGCTCGCCTCGCCCGAGCGGAATCTGCTGTTCGACATCAACGACTTCGACGAGACGTCGCCCGGCCCCTGGGAGTGGGATGTCAAACGCCTGGCGGCCAGCTTCGTCATCGCGGGACGCGCGAACGGATTCACCGAACGGGAGCGCGCGGACATCGTGCTGACCACGGTGCGGTCGTACCGGGAATCGATGATCCGGTTCGCCGGCATGCGCAACCTCGATGTCTGGTACTCGCGGATCGACATCGGCCGCCTCGAAGCGCTGGCGGCCCAGCAGTTGGCGAAGCGCGGCCGCAGAAAGCTGGCCCGGTTCGCGGCGAAGGCCCGCACCCGGGACAGTCTCCAGGCCTTCGGAAGGCTCACCGTGACGGTGGACGGGCAGTCGCGCATCGCGGCGGACCCGCCGCTGCTCGTACCGGCGGCCGATCTGCTCCCGGAGGACGAGCGGCAGGCGGTGCAGGAGCAGTTCCGTGCGCTGATCTCGAACTACGGCCGCAGCCTGCCGTCGGACCGGCGGACCCTGCTCTCCGACTTCCGGTTCGTGGACATGGCACGCAAGGTGGTCGGGGTCGGCAGCGTGGGCACGCGTTGCTGGGTCATCCTGATGCTCGGCAGGGACGGCGGGGATCCGCTCCTCCTCCAGGCGAAGGAGGCCGGAACCTCGGTGCTCGCGCCGCACGCCGGCGCCGGGCCGTACCGGAACCAGGGTGAGCGGGTGGTCTCGGGGCAGCGGCTGATGCAGGCGGCGAGCGACATCTTCCTCGGCTGGGAGCGGGTGGACGGGATCGACGGCAGGCGCCGCGACTTCTACGTTCGCCAGTTGCGCGACTGGAAGGGCATCGTCGAGCCGGAGGACATGCTGCCGTCGGGCATGCGGGTGTTCGGCGAGGTGTGCGGCGCCACCCTGTCCCGTGCCCACGCGCGTTCCGGCGACCGGATCGCCATCGCGGCGTACCTGGGGCGCGGTCCCTCGTTCGACCGGGCGCTGGTCCGCTTCGCCGAGAAGTACGCCGACCGCAACGAGCGGGACCACCGGGCGCTGGTCGACGCGGTGCGGGCGGGCCGGCTCCCTGCGGCCAAGGACCGCTGAGGCGCTTCGTCGGCCCCGCCGCGCACTGGTCCAGGGGGATGGCAGTACGGGAACCGGTGCATCCGCCCAGCGGGTGCGTCGTGGATGAATCAGCACATTGTGCTAACTCGTTGTGGACGCTTGTCGATGCTTGTGGGAGCCCGTTCCGGACGGGTCGCGACGCCGAGGAGGCAACGATCATGTCGGCCGAACCCGCCGCGGCGGGCGACCCCCTCGCGCGGATCCGCACCCGCGGGTACGCCGCGCTCCTCGTACTCGCGGCGGCCCTCGGCATCCCGGTCTCGGTGGTGGCGTTCGGTTTCCTGGCGCTCACCCACGAACTCCAGTCGCTGACCTACCACGACCTGCCCCGGGCGCTGGGGTTCGCCGGCACACCGTCCTGGTGGCCGGTGCCGCTGCTCGCCGTGGCCGGTCTGCTGGTCGGGCTGACCGTCCGCCACCTGCCGGGGCAGGGCGGTCACCGGCCCGCCGACGGGATGGTGGCCACGGGGGCGCCCTCGGCGGTGGAGCTGCCCGGCGTCGCGCTGGCGGCGATCGCCTCGCTCGGTCTCGGGGCGGTGCTCGGCCCCGAGGCGCCGCTCATCGCGCTCGGCGGTGGACTGGCCGTGTACGCGGCGCGCCTGGTCAAGCCCGGCATCGGGCCCGGCCCCAGCGCGGTGGTGGGGGCCGCGGGGAGCTTCGCCGCGATCAGCGCGCTGCTGGGCTCGCCGCTCCTGGGGGCCTTTCTGCTGATGGAGGCCTCGGGGCTGGCCGGGACGATGCTCGCCATGGTCCTGGTGCCGGGTCTGCTGGCGGCCGGCATCGGCGCGCTCATCTTCACCGGACTCGGTTCCTGGACCGGGCTCGGGACGTACTCCCTGGCGCTGCATCACGTACCCCGGGCGGCAGAACCGGACATCGCGCAATTCGGCTGGGCCGTCGTCCTCGGCCTGGCCGCGGCCTTCGTCGGCACGGGCATCCAGCGGCTCGCCGGGTTCCTCCAGGAGCGGGTGGAGCGGCGGACCGTGACGGCCACCGTCGTCATGGGCGCGGTCGTCGGCGTGGCCGCGCTCGTGTACGCGCAGAGCACCGGACGGGACGCGTCCGGGGTGCTGTACTCCGGGGAGAACGCCCTCGATCCGCTGCTGGCGCAGAGCGCCGGGTACTCGGTGGGCGCACTCGTACTGCTGGTCGCCTGCAAGGCGGCGGCGTACTGCGCGTCCTTGAGCAGCTTCCGGGGAGGCCCGGTCTTCCCGGCGATGTTCGTGGGGGCGGCGGGCGGCATCGCCCTGTCCCATCTGCCGGGGCTGGGCCTCACCTCGGGCTTCGCGATGGGCATCGGCGCCATGTGCGTGGCGATGCTCAGGCTCCCGATGACGTCGGTGCTGCTGGCGACACTGCTGCTGGGGTCCGAGGGCCTCACCGTCATGCCGCTCGTGATCGTCTCGGTCGTGGTCTCCTATGTCGTCACGATCAGGCTCGCACCGTCCCCGGCCGGTGCCCGGCCGGATCGGGGATGACGGACCTCCGCCGTGACCTCAGACGCTCTCCTTCTCCTGGAACGGATCCGCGCACAGCGCCCAGATGACGAAGACGTCGATGGCGATGAGCACGAGCGACCAGAGCGGGTAGTGGGGCAGCCACAGGAAGTTGGCGAGTGCGCTCAGGCCCGCGAGCACGATGCCCACCACACGTGCCCATACGGCTCCGGTGAACAGCGCGCAGCCGGCGATCACGATGAGGACGCCGAGTGCGAGGTGGATCCAGCCCCAGCCGGTGAGGTTGAACCGGAACAGATAGTCGCGGGTGGCGATGAACACGTCGTTCTTGGCTATGGCGGCGATTCCTTCGAAGATCGCCATCGCTCCGCCGAAGATCATCAGCACCCCCGCGAAGGCGGTCCAGCCGATCCGGAAGGGATGGTGCGAACTCGAAGCGGCGGCGGGCGCCACCGACGGCCCGCTGCTGGTACTGGCCATTGCGGCCTCCTCGGGTAGCCGAGCGACCCGGCGGACCGAGTGGGCCACCGGGGCCTCCCCGGCCAAGCGTGTCACGTCGGCAGGCGCCCGGCAGAACAGCCGATTCCCAGGGTCGCCACCGGCGCCCGATCCGTCTCCGTACAGGGATATCATCTCCACGATGAGAGAAACCGAAGAGACGGAGCCCGGCTCCGTCGATGCCCGGCTCGCCGCGAGGCTGGGTGAACTGCGCACCGAACGCGGCTGGTCGCTGGACGAGCTCTCGCGACGCAGCGGGGTGAGCCGGTCCACGCTGTCCCGGCTGGAACGCGGCGAGCTGAGCCCGACCGCCGCCCTGCTCGGCAAGTTGTGCACGGTCTACGGGCGGACGATGTCCCGGCTGCTGCTGGAGGTGGAGGCGGAACCCCCGCAGCTCGTGCCGGCCGCACGGCAACCGGTCTGGCGGGACGAGGCATCGGGCTTCGTGCGCCGCTCGGTGTCGCCGCCGCACAGCGGCCTGCGCGCGGAGGTCATCGAGGGCACCCTCGAAGCGGGGGCCGCCATCGCGTACGAGAACGCGCCGGTGTCCGGCGTGGAGCAGCACGTCTGGGTGCTGGAGGGAACGGTCGAGATCACCGTCGACGGCACCGTGCACACCGTGCGCCGCGGCGACTGCCTCCGCTTCCGGCTGCGCGGCCCCTCACACTTCCACTGCCCCGGGCCGGGGCAGGTCCGCTACGCACTGGTGATCGTTCTGCCGTGAGAGGACCCCGCACATGATCGAGATCGTCCCTGTACGCGGCCATGAGCTGGTCACCTACGCCGATGAGCTGGCCGCGCTCCTGGTGGACACCGTGGACGGCGGATCGTCGGTGGGTTTCCTCGCGCCGCTGGACCGCGAGGCGGCCGCCGACTGGTGGCGGGAGCGGGCCGGGGCCGTCGACGCGGGCCGTCTGGAGGTCTGGATCGCGCGCGACGCGGAACGGGTCGCCGGGACCATCGCGCTGGACCGGGCCCGGCTTCCCAACGCCCGGCACCGCGCGGAGGTGGCCAAACTGATGGTGCGCCCGTCGGCCCGTGGCCGGGGTGTGGGCCGGTCGCTGCTCGACGCCGCCGAGCGGTCGGCCGCCGGGGCGGGTGTCACGCTGCTGGTCCTGGACACCGAGAGCGGAAGTCCGGCCGAGCGGCTCTACCGTTCGGCGGGCTGGACGGAGTGCGGCTCGATCCCGGACTACGCCGGCGATCCGGCCGGGGTGCTGAGGCCGACGACGCTCTACTACAAGGCGATCGGGCCCGCGCAGGCGCGGCCCGGCCGGTGACCGGCGCGCCGGTCCCCGGTCGGGGCACAGGAGTTCGGCGCCCGGCCGGTATCCGTACACGGGTCGCTCGTCGGGGTCATGCCTCGGGCACCTCGGTGGCCGGACTCCCGCAGGTCGGTGGTGTGCGGGGGCCCGGACGGCCGGGGAACGGGCTTCGTACGGAGCGGACTCGGGCGTGACAATGGCTGCGGAAGCCACACCTCACGAGGAGACCTCATGACGCTGCACGACATCCCCCTGCGCACGCTCACCGGCGAGCCCACGTCCCTGGCCGACTACCGGGGCCGGGCCGTCCTGTTGGTGAATGTCGCGTCCAAGTGCGGGCTCACCCCGCAGTACGAGGGCCTGGAAAAGCTCCAGAACGACTACGCGGGCCGCGGCTTCACCGTGCTCGGCGTGCCGTGCAACCAGTTCGCCGGCCAGGAGCCGGGGAGCCCGGAGGAGATCCAGACCTTCTGCTCGACCACGTACGGGGTCAGCTTCCCGCTGCTGGAGAAGACCGATGTGAACGGCGAGGGGCGCCACCCGCTCTACGCCGAGCTGGCGCGGCTGGCGGACGCGGACGGCGAGGCCGGCGACGTCCAGTGGAACTTCGAGAAGTTCCTCATCTCGCCGGCGGGCGAACCGGTCGCGCGTCTGCGCCCGCGCGTCGAGCCCCAGGCGCCCGAGCTCGTCGCGGCCATCGAGGCCCTGCTGCCTGCCTGACGGGCCGTGTCCCCGGTCGCCGGGCCGGCGGCCGGGGACACACACGGTCAGCGGATCGGCATGCCCGAGAGGGTGCGGGCGATCACCAGGCGCTGGATCTCGCTGGTGCCCTCGAAGATCGTGTAGATCGCCGCGTCCCGGTGCATCCGCTCCACCGGGTACTCACGGGTGAAGCCGTTGCCGCCGAGGATCTGGACGGCCTGGGCGGTGACCTTCTTCGCGGTCTCGCTCGCGTACAGCTTGGACATCGAGCCCTCGGCCGAGGTGAACGGCTTGCCGGTGGTCGCCATCCACGAGGCGCGCCACACCAGCAGCCGGGCCGCGTCGATCCGCGTACGCATGTCGGCGAGCTGGAAGGCGATGCCCTGGTTGTCGATGATGGGCCGGCCGAACTGGGTGCGGGTCTTCGCGTAGTCCAGCGCCACCTCGTACGCGGCGCGGGCGGTGCCGACCGCCATGGCGCCGACCGCGGGGCGGGACGCCTCGAAGGTGGCCATCGCGGCGTTCTTCACCCGCTCACCGCCGGAGGCCGCGCGCTCGCGGGCCCGCGCCAGGCGCTGGTCGAGCTTCTCCTTGCCGCCGAGGAGGCAGTGGCCGGGGATCCGGACGTCCTCCAGGACGACCTCGGCGGTGTGCGAGGCCCGGATGCCGTGCTTCTTGAACTTCTGGCCCTGGGAGAGACCGGGGGTGTCCGGCGGCACGATGAACGAGGCGTGCCCCTTGGACCCCAGCTCGGCGTCGACCACGGCGACGACGACATGGACGTTGGCGATGCCGCCGTTGGTCGCCCAGGTCTTGGTGCCGTTCAGCACCCACTCGTCCTTGGCCTGGTCGTACACCGCGCGGGTACGCATCGAGGCGACGTCGGAACCGGCGTCCGGCTCGGAGGAGCAGAAGGCCGCGACCTTGACGTCGTCGGCGTCGCCGTACATCTGCGGGATCCAGGTGCCGATCTGCTCCTCGGTGCCGTTGGCGAGGACGCCCACGGCCGCCAGGCCCGTACCGACGATGGACAGGGCGATGCCGGCGTCCCCCCAGAAGAGCTCCTCCATCGCCATCGGGATGCCGAGGCCCGTCGGGTCGAAGAACTGCTGGGCGTAGAAGTCGAGGGAGTAGATGCCGACCTTGGCCGCCTCCTGGATGACCGGCCAGGGCGTTTCCTCACGCTCGTCCCACTCCGAAGCCGCCGGACGGATCACATCCGCGGCGAAACCGTGAAGCCAGTCACGGACCTGCTTCTGGTCATCGTTGAGTTCGAGCGTGAACTCCGCCATGTTCCCCTCCACGTACTGCTGTGAAAAACCACTCGTTACTTGCGGTAACCACAGTCTGTTACCGACAAGTAGCCTCTGTCAACCGCTCAGGTTCGGATCCGCACGGCGCCGGGCAGGGTGTTACGTTGCGCAGGCAGGACGCATTTGCGCGGCCAGGGGCGGGGAGAGGCGACATGGAGAGCACACGACAGGCAGAGCGACAGCGGACAGCGGCCGAGAGCCGCCGCCGCGAGCTGCTCGAAGCCGCCGACCGCGTGGTGCTCAGGGACGGGCCCGGGGCCTCGATGAACGCCATCGCGGCGGAGGCCGGAATCACCAAGCCGATCCTCTACCGGCACTTCGGCGACAAGGGCGGCCTCTACCGCGCCCTCGCCAAGCGCCACACCGACGCCCTGCTGATCGCGCTGCGGGCGGCGCTCGACGCCCCCGCCGAGCGCCGTCGGCGCGTCGAGTCGACGCTCGACACCTATCTCGCGGCGATCGAGGCGCGCCCGCAGGTCTACCGCTTCCTGATGCACCCGTCCGACGACGCGGCACCCTCCACGGAGCAGGGCTTCGACGTCGGACGGCACTCGGCACCCCTGCTGCGCAGACTCGGCGAGGAACTCGCGCTGGTGATCGCCGAGCGGGTGGACCTGGGCCCGGACAGCGAGGCCATGGCCCGGATCTGGGGCCACGGCATCGTCGGCATGATGCACGCCGCGGGCGACTGGTGGCTGGGCGAACGCCCGTGCTCCCGCGAACAGTTGGTGAGCAGTCTGGCCGATCTGCTGTGGGGCAGGCTGGCCGCGGCGGGCGACCGTCCGGGCGGACCCGGTTTCTAGGACACGGTTGCCAGGACCCGGTTTCCAGGACCGGGGTTCCCGGCCCCGGTTTCTAGGACGCGGCCTCGCCGGGCCGCGCCCAGGGCGCGCGGCGGGCCGCTCGCACCGCCCTTCTGCGGCGCAGCCCGGTCAACCGGTCCGTGTAGACCGTGCCTTCGAGATGGTCGCACTCGTGCTGGAGGCAGCGGGCGAAGAACCCGGTGCCGGTGATCCGGACCGGCTCGCCGTCGACCGTGCGGCCCTCGACGACCGCGTGGTCGAACCGCGGGGTGGCCGCTTCGAGTCCGGGCAGCGAGAGGCAGCCCTCCGGGCCGCGTACGGTGATGCCGTCGGCCCCGACGAGCCTGGGGTTGACGAGGTGCCCGAGGTGACGGATGTCGTCGTCGTCCGGGCAGTCGTAGACGAACACCCGCAGTGGAACGCCTATCTGGTTGGCCGCGAGACCGACGCCCTCGGCCGCGTACATGGTGGCGTACATGTCCTCGACGAGCCGGGCGAGCGAGGGGCCGAAGTCGGTGACGGGTTCACAGGCCCCGTGCAACACCGGATCACCGAGCAGGCTCATGGCACGAATCAGTCCGGAACTGCCGGGGATCGGGCGGTTTCGCATGGCCGCAATCGTACGTTCCACGCGACCTCCACCTTCCCGGCGGTGCCAGGGTGCGGTCGCCGCGCCGGACATCGATAGGCTGGGCGTGGACCGATGCAAGGAGGATCTAGGACGATGGCAGGCAACACGGACCCGCTGTCGCCGCGGGCCAAGCTGGCCGTGACGGCGGGCAAGGCCGCGGCGGCGGTGTCACGCGCCGCAGGGCGCGGCAGCGGATCGGTGATCGGCGGCCGGGTGGCGCTCAAGCTCGACCCCGACCTGCTGGGGCGGCTGGCGCAGCACCTGGACGTGATCCTCGTGTCGGCGACGAACGGCAAGACGACGACCACCCGGCTGATCGCCGAAGCACTGCGGGCCGCGGGCCCGGTGGTGTCCAACGCGCTCGGCGCCAACATGCCGGCGGGCATCACCTCGGCGCTGGCCGGCGGCTCGGACGCGCAGTACGGCGTGATCGAGGTGGACGAGAAGTACCTCGCCGGGGTCGCGCGCGACACGACGCCCAAGGTGATCGCGCTGCTCAACCTCTCCCGCGACCAGCTGGACCGCGCGGCGGAGACCCGGATGCTGGCGGAGAAGTGGCGTGAGGGGCTGTCCGGCTCGAAGGCCGTGATCGTCGCGAACGCGGACGACCCGCTGATCGTCTGGGCGGCTTCCTCCTCCCCCAATGTGGTGTGGGTCGCGGCGGGACAGGCGTGGAAGGACGACGCCTGGTCCTGCCCCTCCTGCGGCGGTGTGATGCAGCGCCCCGGCGACGACTGGTTCTGCGGCGAGTGCGGATTCCGCAGGCCCGCTCCCAGCTGGGTCCTGCACGGCGACTACGTCCTGGACCCGCACGGTTCGGCGTGGCCGATCCACCTCCAGCTGCCCGGCCGGGCCAACAAGGCCAACGCCACCAGCTCCGCCGCCGTGGCCGCCGTCTTCGGTGTGCCGCCGCAGGTCGCGCTGGAGCGCATGTACCAGGTGCAGGCCGTCGCGGGCCGCTACGACGTCGTTTCCTTCCTCGGCCGCGAGCTGCGGCTGCTGCTGGCGAAGAACCCGGCGGGCTGGCTCGAAACGTTTTCCCTGATCGACCCGCCGCCCACGCCGGTGATCCTCTCCGTCAACGCGCGCGGCGCGGACGGCACGGACACCTCCTGGCTGTGGGACGTGGACTACACCCAGCTCGCCGGTCACCCGATCTTCGTGCTCGGCGACCGCAAGCTGGACCTGGCCGTCCGTCTCGAAGTGGCCGGTCTCGACTTCCGGGTCTGCGAGAACCTCGACGAGGCCGTGCAGCAGGCCCCGCCCGGCCGTATCGAGGTCATCGCCAACTACACCGCCTTCCAGGATCTGCGCCGTCGTGTCGGCAACTGACCCCGGCCCCGGCCACCTCCGGAGAGGACGAAGCATGAGCAACGGTCTGCGTCTGGTCTGGGTCTACCCCGACCTCCTCAGCACCTACGGCGACCAGGGCAACGCGCTGGTGGTGGAGCGCCGCGCCCGGCAGCGCGGTCTCGACGTGCAGCGCGTCGATGTGCGCAGCGACCAGCCGGTCCCGACGTCCGGCGACATCTATCTGATCGGTGGCGGTGAGGACCGGCCGCAGCGGCTCGCCGCGGAGCGGCTGCGCCGCGACGGCGGGCTCAGCCGGGCCGCGTCGAACGGCGCGATCATCTTCTCGGTCTGCGCGGGCTACCAGATCCTCGGCCACGAGTTCATCAACGATCTCGGCGAGCGCGAGCCAGGTCTCGGGCTGCTCGACGTGGTCTCCACCCGCGGCGAGGGGGCCCGGTGCGTCGGTGACGTGCTGGCCGACATCGACCCGCACCTCGGCCTGCCTCCGCTGACCGGGTTCGAGAACCACCAGGGCGTCACCCATCTCGGCCCGACGGCACGGCCGTTCGCCCGGGTGCAGTTCGGCCGGGGCAACGGCACCGGTGACGGCACGGAGGGCGCGTACAACGACACCGTCTTCGGTACGTACATGCACGGCCCGGTCATGGCGCGCAACCCGCTGATCGCGGACCTGCTGCTGAAGCTGGCCCTCGATGTGAACGCCCTGCCGCCGACGGACGACCGCTGGTACGAGGCGCTGCGCGCCGAGCGCATCGCGTCGGCGACACAGCCCGCCTGATGAGGCGCTGAGCGTTCGGGCTCCCGCCCCCGGTTGCCCGAACGCTCTTGCTTTCGCTCTTCTGAGCGGAGTCCAGCAGGCGGACGCCCGGTTCGGTCCCGCCACCCTGCGCCGGTAGGGTGGCGGGGATCCAACCGGACGACGTGGTCCGGTCGTCGGCCCACGTTGCAAAGGTTTCCCGGGCAATGCGAATTGGTGTGCTCACCTCCGGCGGCGACTGCCCCGGCCTCAACGCCGTCATCCGTTCCGTCGTTCATCGCGCGGTGGTCGACCACGGCGACGAGGTCATCGGCTTCCACGACGGGTGGAAGGGCCTCCTCGAGTGCGACTACCGCAAGCTCGACCTCGACGCGGTCGGCGGCATCCTCGCCCGCGGCGGTACGATCCTCGGCTCCTCCCGGGTCCAGCCCGCCCATCTGCGCGGCGGTGTGGAGCAGGCCAGGGGCCATGTCTCCGATCTCGGTCTCGACGCGATCATCCCGATCGGCGGCGAGGGCACGCTGAAGGCGGCCAACCTGCTCTCCGAGGCGGGCCTGCCGATCGTCGGCGTTCCGAAGACCATCGACAACGACATCGCCTCGACCGATGTGACCTTCGGCTTCGACACCGCGGTCGGCGTCGCGACCGAGGCGCTCGACCGGCTCAAGACGACCGCCGAGTCGCACCAGCGGGTGCTGATCGTCGAAGTCATGGGCCGCCACACCGGCTGGATCGCCCTGCACTCGGGAATGGCGGCCGGCGCGCACGCCATTGTGGTGCCGGAGCGCCCGTTCGACATCGACGAGCTGACCGAGGTGGTCGGCCGGCGGTTCTCGGCGGGCAAGAAGTTCGCGATCGTCGTCGTCGCCGAGGGCGCCAAGCCCCGCGAGGGCACGTCCATGGAGATCGAGCAGGGCACCAAGGACATCTACGGGCACGAGCGGTTCGCCGGCATGGCCACGCAGCTCTCCGGTGAGCTGGAGCGGCGCCTGGGCAAGGAGGCCCGCCCGGTGATCCTGGGCCATGTGCAGCGCGGTGGCACACCGACCGCGTACGACCGGGTGCTCGCCACCCGCTTCGGCTGGCACGCGGTGGAGGCCGCGCACCGCGGTGAATTCGGCATGATGACGGCGCTGCGCGGCACGGACATAGTGATGGTCCCGCTGGGTGAGGCCGTGGAGACGCTGAAGACCGTCCCGGCCGAGCGGTACGCCGAGGCCGAGTGCGTGCTCTGAGCGACACCTCGTCCTACGGACCGCCCCCGGCCGCAGCTGCGGCCGGGGGCGGTTCTACTCTGGTCGGGACAACCGGCACGAAACGGGGACGCCCCCAGCAGGAGTGAACAGATGGATCACAGCGGGCACGGCATGAACATGGATCTGCCGCCGTTCACGCTGGGACGTGGGCTCCAATTCTCCGCGGACCCGTTCTTCCTCGTCGGCTGCCTTCTCGGCATCGGCCTGTACGCGTACGCCGTGCTGCGGCTGCGCAGACGCGGGGACAGCTGGCCGGCCGGCCGGATCGTGTTCTTCGTCGTCGGGGTGCTGAGCATCGCCCTGGTGATGTGCACCAGGCTCAACGACTACGGCATGGTCATGTTCAGCGTGCACATGGTGCAGCACATGGTGATCAGCATGCTGTCGCCGATCCTGCTGCTGCTGGGTGCTCCGGTGACCCTGGCGCTGCGTGCGCTGCCGGTCGCGGGCCGTGGCCGCACGGGTCCCCGCGAGCTGCTGCTCAAGCTGCTGCACAGCCGGTACATGAAGATCATCACGCATCCGGTCTTCACGATTCCGCTCTTCATCGCCAGCCTGTACGGCCTGTACTTCACCCCGATCTTCGACTTCCTGATGGGCTCGAAGACCGGTCACATCGCGATGATGGTGCACTTCCTCGCGGTCGGCCTGGTGTTCTTCTGGCCGATCATGGGCGTCGATCCGGGCCCGCACCGGCCCGGCTATGTGATGCGGATGCTGGAGCTGTTCGCCGGGATGCCGTTCCACGCGTTCTTCGGCATCGCGCTGATGATGGCGACGACGCCGATGGTGGAGACGTACGAGAATCCCCCGGCCTCGCTGGGCGTCGACGCGCTGAGTGACCAGGGCTGGGCGGGCGGTATCGCCTGGGCCTTCAGTGAGATCCCGTCGGTGCTGGTGCTGATCGCGCTGGTCTTCCAGTGGTACCGCTCCGAGCAGCGGACGGCGAAGCGCTCCGACCGGGCGGCCGACCGCGACGGTGACCAGGAGCTTCAGGCGTACAACGCCTATCTCGCCTCATTGCAGGCACGCGGACAGTAGCGGTGGGCATGCCTCAGGGGTGACGATGGCATCCACGGCCGTGCGGCCGGTGAGGAGGGTGCGGGCATGTCCGGATCCACGAAGGCCATGGGAGTGCTCACGCTGACGGCCCTGGTCGTGGTCACCGCCTACACGGTGGCGCTGGGGAGCAGCGGCTGGCTCTGGTTCGGTTGGGTGGTGCTCGGCCTGATCACCCTGGGGATGGCGGCGACACGCGAGTCCTGACCGCGCGGGCGGCGCCCCTGGCCGGGGCACCGCTCGGCGGATGCGGCCTCAGGCCTCTTTGAGCCCGGGGTGACCGGCCTCGGTCACGTAGGAGGTCCGGGTCGAGATGGGTGCGCCGGGGGTGGTGACGTACGGGAGCACCTTGAAGTCGGCGCGGCAGCTGTCCCGGGTCAGCGAGCAGTGCACATATCCGCGCTGGAAATTGGTGAATTTGATGTGCTCGTTGGCCGCGAGCAGCTTGATCCCGGAGGGATCCAGGTCCATCCCGTCCTTGGTGGTGGAGATGGACGAGCCGACGAATTCGACGCCGAGTGTCGGTGAGTCCGGATCGTCGAAGTTCTGCTTGAGGTCGGCGGCGAGGTGGCGGTGCATATCGCCGGTGAGGACGACCGGGTTGTTCACGCTGCGGTCGGTGAGCTCCTTGAACAGCCGTCGGCGGGCGTCCACGTAGCCGTCCCAGAAGTCCATCACGAATGCCTGCCCGGGTCCGGGGTCGGTGTCGACCTGGGTCACGGGGATCTGCTGGGAGATCATGTTCCACGTCGTGTCGGAGCGCCCGAGGCCGCGGTGCAGCCACTCTTCCTGCTCGGGGCCGAGGATGGTGCGGCCGGGTGTCAGCCGCTCGTCGCAGCCGCTCTTGGTGCCGTCGCCGCAGGGCTGGTCGTCACGGAAGAGCCGGGTGTCGAGGATGTGGAAGGTGGCCATCCGCCCGTAGCGCAGCCGGCGGTACATCCGTGCCTCGAAGCCGTTCGGCTTGTTCGGCAGCCGCAGTGGCAGGTGCTCGTAGTACGCCTGGAAGGCGGCTGCCGCCCGCTCGCGGAAGACCGCCGGGTCCTGGTCGGGTTCGGTGTCGGCCTTGGACCGGTCGCGCGCCCAGTTGTCCTCGACCTCGTGGTCGTCCCAGACGAGGGCGAACGGGTGGGCCTGGTGGGCGGCGATGAGGTCGGGGTCGAAGCGGTGCAGGGCGTGGCGGTTGCGGTACTGGACGAGGTTCATCGGCTCGGGCCGCAGTTCGGCGGCGACGGGGACGTTGCGCACGCCTCCCATGGCGTCGATGGCGTTCTCGTAGATGTAGTCGCCCAGGTGCAGGACCAGATCGACGTCCTCCTCGGCGAGGTGCCGGTAGGCGGTGTAGAAGCCCTCGAACCACGCCTGGCAGGAGACGAAGGCGAAGTCCAGCTCCCTGGGGCGGCTGTGCGGCGGGGGCGCGGTGCGGGTACGGCCGACCGGGCTGTGCACGCGGCCGGCGCGGAAGCGGTAGTAGTAGTGCCGGTCCGGCTGGAGTCCGGAGACCTCCACGTGGACGGAGTGGGCGAGCTCGGGCACCGCGCGGGTCCTTCCCCGGCGTACGACGGACCGGAAGCGGTCGTCGCGGGCGACCTCCCACTGCACGTCGACGGCGTACGGCGGCATGCCGCCGCCGCCGTCGGGCGCGAGGGGCTGAGGGGCGAGACGGGTCCACAGCACGACCCCGTCCGGCCACGGGTCGCCGGACGCCACGCCGAGGGTGAACGGGTCCTCGTGGAGGGGCGTGTCACCCCAGGCCCGGCCCGCGGACAGGCCGGACGCGGCCAGGGCCATACCGACCGTGCCGCCGAGCATCACCCGTCTTCCGAAGCCTCCGGTACCACCTGACGCACTGTTCATTTGCATGAAACTCGTCCCTTCGTCGGGCGGAATTCCGTCCGGTACGAGATGGGATCGGCGCGTGATTTCACGCCCGTCCATGTGGTAATCACAGGCTGAATATCACAGAGGAAACACACGCCACAAGACCACCTACGAGTGGCCATATTGCCGTTCACAGGCGGTTAGTTGAGGAGACATCAGCCCTTCTCCGACGCGACCGAGGACGTGTCGGCAACACCCTTGACACCCCTGAGGTCGGCTCATAGTCTCCACGCCACAGAATTAACGTTAGATTTCACATCGGGAAATTCGGTGCGACGGAAGGACGTGTTCGTGTCCGGTCCCCCGGCAGCGGGTGTCCCCGCCCGCCGCCCCGCCGAAGGGCCGGTGACCGGCCGTCCAGAGGCCCGGAGGCTGCGCCCGTACGCCCTGCGGTGCGAGCACCGCGCCACCCCGCTGGGGATCGACGAACCCGCTCCCCGGCTCTCCTGGCGGCTGGCCTCCGACGTCCGTGGCGACGACCCGGTGGCCTACCGGGTCCGCGTCGCCGAGTGCGCCGGGGACCTGGACGGAGGCGGCCGGCTCCTCTGGGACACCGGCCGGGTGGCCGATCCCGGCGCCACGGCCGTCGACTACGCGGGCCCCGCGCTCGGAAGCCGCACGCGCCTGCACTGGCGGGTCTCCGTGTGGCCGGCCGGCACGGACACGCCCGCCGAGCAATCCTCGTGGTTCGAGACCGGTTTCACCCGGACCGACGAATGGCGGGCCTCGTGGATCACCCACGACCCGCGCCCGATCGATGTCATGGACGCGCCCACCGAGGGCGAGTTCGCCCTCGACGACCACGGGCTCGCCCCGTGCCCGGTACTGCGCCGGTCCTTCACCGCATCGGCCGGCACCCGCGCCAGGCTGTACGTCAGCGCGCGCGGCCTGTACGAGGTCCGGCTCAACGGCGAACGGGTCGGCGACGCCGAACTCGCACCCGGCTGGACCGACTACCACCACCGCGTCCAGTACCAGACGTACGACGTGACCGCGTCGCTGCGGGACGGCGAGAACGTCCTGGCGGCCACCGTCGCGGACGGCTGGTGGAGCGGGTTCGTCGGCTTCGAGCCGCGCCGGGCCGGGGCTCACTACGGCTCGTATCCCCAGTTCCTGGCCGAACTCCACCTGACCGGGGCGGACGGCCGGGGTTCGGTGGTGGTCACCGACGAGGCCTGGCGCACCGGCACCGGGGCGGTCCGCCACGCGGATCTGCTGATGGGCGAGTGCCATGACCTCCGGCGCTGCGCCGACGGCTGGGAGCTGCCCGGCTTCGACGACTCCGGCTGGTCCCGGGCCCGGGTCACGGACGCCGATCACCGCCTGCTGGTGGCCTCCGCCGACGAGCCCGTGCGGGCGATGACCGAACTGCGCCCCCGCTCGGTGACACGCGTCTCCCCCGGCACGCACATCGTCGACTTCGGCCAGAACCTCGCCGGACGCGTACGGCTGAGCGTGCGCGGGCTCGCGGCCGGGGCCCGGGTGGTGATCCGTCACGCAGAGGTGCTGGACGGGGCGGGGCGGCTGTACACGGCCAATCTGCGCACCGCCGCGGCGACCGATGTGCTGGTCGGGGACGGGCGCGAGCACATCGTGTTCGAGCCGCGCTTCACGTATCACGGGTTCCGGTACGCGGAGATCAGCGGCGTGCCCGAGCCGGCCGAGGCCGATGTCGTCGCCGTGGCGCTGCACAGCGACACCCCGTGGGCCGGGGAGTTCGACTGCTCGGACGCGGAGCTGAGACGGCTCCACGACTGCGTGGCGTGGGGGCAGCGCTCGAACTTCGTGAGTGTGCCCACGGACTGTCCGCAGCGCGACGAGCGGCTCGGCTGGCTGGCCGACGCGCAGGTCTTCCTGCCCACGGCCGCGCTCAACGCGGATGTCGCCGCGTTCTTCACCAAGTGGCTGCGCGATGTCGACGACGCCCGGACCCCCGACGGCGGCTTCACCAATGTCGCCCCGCGCCTCGTGGGCGTCGCCGACGAGGGGGCGCCCGGCTGGGCCGACGCGGGGGTGATCGTCCCGTGGCACCTCTACCGCGTCTACGACGATCCGCGGTTCCTCTCCCGGGCCCTGGAAGGCATGTGTGCCTGGGTCGATCTGATCCATCGTCACAACCCCGGGCTGATCTGGCGCGACCGGGTGGGCCCGCACTTCTCCGACTGGCTCGCCCCGGGCACCCCCACCCCGCGCGACGTGATCGCCACGGCGTACTTCGCGCAGAGTGCCCGGCTCACGGCGCGGGCCGCCGATGTACTGGGGCGCAAGGACGTCGGCGAGCGCCACCACCGGCTGGCCGACGACATCCGCCGTGCGTTCACCGAGCAGTTCGTCACGTCCCGGAATACCGCGGACGGCCTGTCCGTACGCGTCGCGGGTGACACTCAGACCGGGTATCTCGTCGCGCTCGCCTTCGACCTGCTGCCCGCCGGGCTCGCCGGCGCGGCCGCCCGCCGACTCGCCGAACTCGTCGAGTCGGCCGGGCCCGCCCTGCTGACTGGCTTCCTCGGGGTGGCGCTGGCGGCGCCCGTCCTCGACGACCACGGAAGGGCCGACCTCGCCCACGCCCTGCTGCTCCGTGACGAGGTGCCGTCGTGGCGGTTCCCGCTGCGGCACGGTGCCACCACGATCTGGGAACGCTGGGACGGCTGGACCCCGGGCACGGCATTCCGGGCACCGTCGATGAACTCCTTCAACCACTACGCGCTCGGGTCGATCGGCGAATGGCTCTACCGGGGTGTCGCCGGCCTGGACCAGGCGCCCGACTCCACGGGGTACCGGAAGCTGCGGATCCGGCCCCGGCCCGGCGGCCTGCGCCACGCGAGCGCCCACCACGAGTCCGTGCGCGGCACCGTGCGGGTGACCTGGGAGCGGCAGGGCGACCGGATCGCCCTGCGCGTCCAGGTGCCGCCCGGCGCGACCGCCGATGTGTACGTGCCCACCACGGACCCCGGCTCGGTTCGCGAATCGGGCCTGGTGCCGGGCGCCGACGACCGCCACGTCGCGGTGATCGCGACCGCCTCCGACCACGTGGTCCACCGCGTGTCCTCGGGCTCCTACCGCTTCACCGCGGCCCATCCCCCGGTGGACTGCCACGCGGGGCCGCCCGGGGCTGAACCGCCGCCGTCGCTCACCCCGAGCCGACGCACATCAGGACCGGCGACGAAACCTTCGTTCGCTCGTTCGTACGAGGAGGACACACCATGACGACGGGTTCTCGCTTCCGGCCGGGCAGAAGCACGGTCGACCGCCGGGGATTTCTCCGGATCGGCGGCGGGGTCGCGGCGCTCGCCGCCCTGGCGCCCGCTCTGACCGCCTGCTCGGACTCCGGCGGCGGCTCCGGCAAGCTGCGCGTCGTCGGCGTCGCCGACCAGCAGAAACCGATAGAGGAACTCGTCGGCCTCTACCGCAAGTCCCATCCCGACGACACGTTCGCCACCTCCTTCGCACCCACGGACCAGGTGCAGACGGTGCTGCGCACCCAGCTCGCCGGGGGCAACGCCCCGGATGTGCATGTGCTCTATCCGGGCAGTGGCAGCGCCATGTCCATGGTCGAGCTCGCCAAGGCCGGGCTGCTCGCCGACCTCAGCGACCAGGCGTGGACCAAGGAGGTCCCGGCGAACTTCCACCCTGCTTACCGGCGCGAAGGAAAAACGTATCTGTACTCGGCGGGAAGCAGCGCCATCGGCGCCATCTACAACAAGAAGGCCTTCGCCGAGGCAGGAGTGGAGCCGCCCCGTACGTGGGACGAGCTGCTGGACGTCTGCGCCAGGCTGAAGGCCAAGGGCATCATTCCGATCGCGCTCGGCGCACAGACCCCGTGGGTCACCCAGCTGATCTCGTACGCGCTGGTCCCGAACGCCGTCTATGCGAAGAACCCCGGGTTCGACGCCGAGATGGCCTCCGGCAAGGCGCACTTCCGCGGCTCCGGGTGGGCCGACGCCATGGGCAAGTACCAGGAGCTGCAGCGCCGGGGCTTCTTCAACGAGAACCCCAACGGGACGACGTACGAGCAGCAGACCTCGATGGTCGCCGGCGGCAAGGCCGCCATGGCCGTCCAGGTCTCCGCCGTGCTCGCCAACTTCCGCCAGGCCACCCGGACTCCGCAGGACCTCGGCATGTTCCCGTTCCCCGGTGGTGACGACCCCGCGAAGCTGTGGATCCCGGCGGGCATCGTCGTCGGGCTCGGCGTCTCGGCCCGGTCCGGGAAGTCGGCCGGGGCGAAGGCGTTCATCGATTTCCTGGGGAAGCAGGAGAACGTCGACCGCTGGGCACAGTCCGTGGCCGCGATCCCGTTCAAGCGCGATGCCTCGACGAAGATCGACCCGGTCCTCTCCGGCTTCCTGCCCATCATCGACGACAACCGGGCCGTTCCCTTCATGGACCAGAGCTGGCCCAACGCCGAGGTGCAGCCCGCCCACTTCGCCGCCGTGCAGAATCTGCTCGCCGGGAAGACGGATGTCGACGGCGCCCTGGGACAGATGGACAAGGCCTACGGGAAGAAATCGTGACGAGCACTCCCCAGAAGACCGTCCCCGGCGTGGTCGAAGAGGCCGGGGACGTTCCACGAACGGGTCGCGGCCGGCCGGCCCGGCGCCGCGACCACACCGTCCCGCCCTGGTTCTTCGTCGTCCCGGCCCTCGTCGTCTACGCCGTCGTCGTGCTCTACCCGAGCCTCGCCGGGGTGATGTACGCCTTCACCGACTGGTCCGGCATCGGCGGCTTCTCCTTCACCGGTACGGAGAACTTCCGCGCCCTGCTCGACGACAGCCGGGCCCTGGAGTCCGTCACCAACACCCTGCTCCTGACCATCGCCGTGGTCGTCGTCCAGAACGGCATCGGCCTGCTGCTGGCGCTCGGTGTGCACACCAACATCAAGTCCCGTGCGGTGCTGCGGCTGATCTTCTTCGCACCGGCCGTGGTCAGCCCCGTCATGGTCGCGATCCTGTGGAAGTACGTCTACAACCCGGAGAACGGCGCCGGGCTCAACGGAGTGCTCGGCGCCGTCGGGCTCGGCGGGCTGCGTCAGGACTGGCTCGGCAATCCCTCGCTCGCCCTGTGGTCCGTCGCGGCGATGGTCGTGTGGCAGTACGCGGGCTACTCGATGGTCGTCTTCCTGGCCGGGCTCCAGGGCGTGCCCGCCGAACTCCACGAGGCCGCGAGGATCGACGGGGCGGGTTCCTGGCAGCGCTTCCGCTATGTCACCTGGCCGCTCCTGGCCCCGGCGCTGACGATCAACCTGATGCTGTCGACCATCGGCGGGCTCAAACTCTTCGACCAGATCTACGCCGCCACGAACGGCGGCCCCGGCACCTCCAGCGAGACCCTGTCGACCGTCCTGTACAAGGAGGCGTTCGTCTACGGGAAGTTCGGCTACAGCACCGCCGTGGCCCTGGTCCTCGCGCTGTTCGTCGCCGCGGTCTCCCTGGTCCAGCTCCGCTATCTGCGCGCGAGGGAGGTCACCGCGTGAGCGCCACCACGGCCCGCGGACCGGCGAACCGGAAGGCCGGCCGCAAGGGCCGCAGACCTCGGTACGGGCAGTACGCCCTCGAACTGGTCATGATCGCCGTCGCCGTCGTCTTCCTGTTCCCGGTGTACGCCCTGATCACCCTGGCGATGAAGGACCCCCGGCAGATCTCCGAGTCGCCCCTCTCGCTGCCCTCGCCGCCCACCTTCGGCAACTTCGGCGACGCCTGGTCCTCCGCGTCGCTGGGGCCCGCACTGCTCAACAGCACGGTCATCACCGTCATCAGCCTGCTGCTCCTCATCTTCCTCGGCTCCACCGGGGCCTACTACCTCGCGCGGCGCGCCCGGGGGCTGGGCTACGGGCTGTACATCCTGTTCCTGCTGGGCATCGTGCTGCCGTTCCAGCTCGGCATGATCCCGCTGTACAAGCTCGTCGACGACCTCGGCTGGCTCGGCACGTACCAGGGCATGGTGCTCTTCTACACCGGCATCCAACTGCCGTTCACCGTCTTCCTGTACACCGGATTCATCCGTGCGCTGCCGCAGGACTACGCCCAGGCCGCGCTGATCGACGGCTGCAACCACCGGCAGGCGTTCACCCGGATCGTGTTCCCGCTGCTGCGCCCCATCACCGGCACGGTGATCATCCTGAACGCGGTGTTCATCTGGAACGACTTCTTCACTCCACTGCTGTATCTGGGCGGTTCCGACAAGGAGACCGTGCCGGTGGGCATCTTCGCGTTCGTCGGCCAGTACGTTTCGGACTACGGGCTCGTCTTCGCCGGACTGGTGCTCGCCGCACTGCCGATCCTGATCGTCTTCGTGGTCCTCCAGCGTTATGTGATCAAGGGCTTCGCGGGCGGCCTCAAGGGCTGAGGACCTCGCATGACACACCCGGGTGATCCGCTCCTGCCACCGAGCGTCGCGGCTGTCCTCGCGGCGCCCCCGCGCGCCTTCTCGCCCGTCGCGATCTGGTGGTGGAGCGGGGAGCGGCTCGACCGGGCGCGGCTTCGGGCGCAGCTGGAGCGCTTCGCCCGGGGCGGGGTGCACAATCTGGTGCTCCTCAACCTGGCGCCGTCGGGCCCGCTGTTCGGCTCGGACGCCGACGACCCGCCGTTTCTGTCCGACGCGTGGTGGGCGCTGCTCGACGGGGTGTGCGAGGACGCCCGGGAGCTGGGGGTCGGGCTCTGGTTCTACGACCAGCTCGGCTTCTCCGGCGCGGATCTCCAGGCACGCCTCGTCGACGAGCGGCCCGACTACGCCGGCCGTCGGCTCGGCCGGGTGCGGGCCGTGGTCGATTCCTCGGCGGCACAGGCCGGTGAGCTGCGGTGCCCGCCGGACGGCCGTCCGCTCGCGGGCCGTGCCGAACCGGTCGACGACGACGGCCGGCCCACCGGCCCGGCGGTCGCGGTGCCGGTGGCCGACGGGGTCGTACGGGCGCCCGGCACCGGCCGCTGGCGTCTGACGCTCCACCATCACGAGGCGCTCGGTTTCGACCATCTCGGGGCCGGGGCGTGCGCGGCGCTGCTCGACCGGGTGCACGGGGAGTTCGAGCGTCGGCTCGGCGACCGGCTCGGGACCGTCGTCGTCGGCTCGTTCCAGGACGAACTGCCGTCCCTGCCGACCTGGTCCACCGGTTTCACCGACGCCTTTCTGCGCCTGCGTGGTTACGACCTCACCGAGCGGCTGGACGCCCTGTACGAGGACTGCGCGGATCCGGACGTCCACCGGATCCGCCGCGACTACCACCTGACCCGTGCCGAACTGGCCGAGGACGCGTTCTTCCGGCCGCTGGCCGCCTGGCACGAGCGGCACGGGCTGCTCATCGGCTGCGACCAGCAGGATCCCGCCCGCGCCGGACACCCGGTCGCGGGCGTGGAGCTGTACGCCGACTACGCGCGCACCCACCGCTGGTTCTCGGCGCCCGGCTCCGACCACCACGGGGACGCCCGTGTCCACTCGTCGCTCGCCCACCTCTACGGCCGTCCCCGCACCTGGGTCGAGGCCTTCCACTCGACCGGCTGGGGCGGCACCCTGGAGGAGACCCTCGACTGGCTGCTCCCCTGGCTGCGTGCCGGGGCCACGCTCTACAACCCGCATGCCGTCTACTACACGACCAAGGGCGGCTGGTGGGAGTGGGCGCCGCCCGGGACCGACTGGCGCCAGCCGTACTGGCGCCACCACCGTGTCTTCGCCGACGCGGTGACCCGGCTCTGCGCGGTCCTGAGCCTCGGTCACCATCTGTGCGACGTCGCGGTCCTGCTGCCCACCACCACCGCCCAGGCGGGCACCGCCCTGGACGGTGTCGACGAGGCGGCGGCCCGCGCCCAGTGGGCCTATCTCGAACTCGTCGGGGACATGGCCTGGTTCCGCATCCGGCCGGGGCTGCTGGACCGGCTGGGTCTCGACGCGGATGTCATCGACGACGCTTCGCTGGACCGCGCCCATGTTTCACGGCTCGACGACGGCGTACGGCTGCGGGTGGCGGACGAGGCGTACTCGACGATCGTGCTGCCCGCGTGCACCGTCCTCGAACGGACGACTGCCGACCGGCTGGTGGAATTCGCTTCGGCCGGCGGGAGGTTGATCGCCTGGGGCGAGCTGCCCGAGCAGGTCGTGGGCTCCGGTGCGGCCACGGCCGCTGACGCCCTGCGGGCGTGCTTCGCGGACGGCCGGGCCGTGCACGTTCCTCCGACCGACGACCCGGCCGGTGCGCTCGCCGCCGCTCTCGGCGGTGTGCGGCCGGCCGTCCGCGCGCCGGTCCCCGCGCTCGCGCGGCGGGTGGACGGCGCCACTGTGGTGTTCCTGACCGCGGCAACCCCCCGGGCGACCCGTGCGGATGTCGCGGCCCCCGACGAGCGGGGCGCGGCGCTGGGCTGGCTGGACGCCCGCTACGACTTCGACCCCGGCCGCTACGTACGGCGCGCCCGGGTGCGGGTGCGGGACGTTTCGGGCCCGGCCGTTGTGGTGGACCCGTTCGGCGGGGCTCCCCGCAGGCTGCCGGTGCTGCCCGTCGCCGACGATGCCCGGGCCGTCGAGGTCGACGTCCCCTTCGACACCGGCCCGGCGGCCGTACTGGTCTTCCCGGCCTGGGACCGGGAGCCCTCCCCACCCGTGGTTCCCGGCGCCGGGCCGTCGTACGTCACCACCGTCGAGATCCCCCCGGACGCGGACTGGGACATGGTGCTCGTGCCGACGCTCGACAACACCTGGGGCGACTTCGCCCGCCCCGCGACCGGTCCGCCCACCGGCCCGGCCGTCACCGAGTACCGGACCTTCCGGCACCGGGTGGAGGCGCCCGGCGAGGACGGCGTACGGGACGGCTGGGCCGCGGCGCCCTCCGGCCCCGGTCATCCGGCACGGGCCACCGTCCACGCGACGTTCGGTCCCCGCGCGCTGGTCCTGGGCGAGGGGCCGGACCGGGACGGCCCGTCGGTGCTCGAATGGTCCGAGAGCCTGGGCGTGCACAAGGACCCGGTGCATCGCGCGGTTCTGGGACCGAAGGGGCATGTGCCGGAGGAGTTCGTGCACATCGGCCGGACGGTCGCCGGAGAAGTGGTGCGGCTGCGCACGGAGATCCACCTGGACGAGGACTTCGACGGGCACCTCGCGATCGGGGCCGGGGCGGTGAAGCGGGTCCGGCTCGACGGTGTGCCCGTGGCGCTCGACGACGGGGGCCATCTCGCGCTGGGCCCGGTGCGGACGACCGCCGGACTCCATCTGCTCGAACTGGATCTGACGCCCGATCAGGACTGTGATCTGCGGGCGCATCTGGCGCTTGTGCGCGATCCCGGGCGCTACGGGCGTCCGGAGTGGATCCACGCGCCCGGGACGATGGGAACCACACTGAAGCTGACCGCGCTCCCCGACCGCGCCGTCGTGCAGGTGGCCGCCCTGGTGCCCTGCACGCTGCGCGTCAACGGCCGGCTCATCGGCAGACAGGGCGGATTCGACCCGTACGCCGAGCACGCGGTGCCACGCGTGCGACGGCACGATGTGACGGCCGCCCTGCACATCGGTGACAACGACATCACGGTCGAGACGTCCGGGGGCGGCGAGCGCGCGGTCCTGGTGGACGCGGTCCTCGACGGCGAGGACGGCGAACCCGTCGCGACGCTGCACAGTGACGCCCATTGGTGGGCGGAGGGGCCGCAGGGCCGCGGGCCGGTCGGGGTGCGGCGCGCGCCGGTGGGTGACCCTGCCGCGCTGTGTCTGCGCCGCCGACCTCATCCGTTGCCGGGTGCCGCGTGGCTGGACCCGGAGGCCGACGACGGCACGGTGGTGCCGGTCCGGTTCGCGGTTCCGGGGAGCCGGGGCGGTGTGGAGTGGTTCTGGTGCGAACTCCCGCCCGGCACCATCCGGTTGACGGCGCAGGTGCACGGCGCGATCACGGTGTACGTGGACGGCTCCGAGTGCCGCGCCGACGTGGGCGCCCCCGATGCCCGTGGGGTGCGCGCCGTGACGGCCGGGCTGCCGTCCGGTGACCGCGGCGGTCCGGTGACCGCGGCACTGCGGATCCGGACCCGCCCCGGGTACGAGGGGGGCGCCGCGCTGGCAGGTCCGGTGCGCTGCACGGTCGGCCCCGGGCGGATCCGGCTCGGTGACTGGGAGGGGCAGGGCCTCGCCGAGTACAGCGGCGGGGTGCGGTACGGCCGGGTGGTGAACGTGCCGGCCGATGCCGTCGCCGGACGGGTGTCGCTGGACCTCGGGCGGGTCCGGGGGACGGCGGAGGTCCGCGTCGGCGGCGTCGCCGCGGGGGTGCGGGTGTGTTCCCCGTATGTGTTCGACCTGACGGGTCTGGTGGTGCCGGGGGACAACACCATGGAGATCACCGTGTTCGGGACGCTGGCGCCCCGCCTGGACGCGACGAGCCCGACCCATTTCGTCTTTGCCGGTCAGCGTGTCAGCGGCCTGTTCGGTCCTGTGTGGCTGCGGACCGGGCGGGGGTGACGGGGCAGCGCCCGGGGCCGTTGTGTCCGGTCCCGGGCGGCCCGTCACCCGCGCACTCCGGGGACCGTTGCCGTCCGCCCCCCTACTCGTCGCCGGTCAGCATCGGCAGCAACAGTGCCGCGGACCAGCTGAAGTTGGGTGAGTTGAGCGGCGCCCCGGTCGTCGGGTCGTAGTTCTCCATGATCGGACTGTCGCCCGTAAGGCCGGAGGCCTGGGTGAGGAGCCGGTCCGTCAGGGCTTGCGCGTCCCTGCCATAGCCGTATCGGCGCAGGCCGCCGAGGGCGAAGTAGGCCTGGTCGAACCAGACGGGGCCGCGCCAGTAAGCGGTCGGCGAGAAGTAGGGCGAGCTCTTCGCCACGGTCGGGAAGGGGACGGTCGTGGCGAACTCCGCCGGGTCCGTCAGTCTGTCGCGCACGGCACGGGCCTGAGCGGCGGACGCGGTGCCGGTCCACAGCGGGACGGCGCCCTCGATGCCGCGGCCGCGGGCCGTGAGCGGTGCGCCGGTGCCGAGCGCGGTGTCGTGGAACCAGCCGTCCGCCGGGTCGTACATCGTGTCGCGCACCGCGGCGGAGGTCGCGGTGGAGCGCTGCTTCCAGTGCCTGGCGTCGGCGCCGCGGCCGATCGCGCCCGCTATTCGCGCCAAGTAGCCCTGGTCCGCGGCGAGATAGGAGTTCAGGTCGACGGACTCCTGGTCGACGGAGTAGCCGAGGAGCGTTCCGTCGGCGGCCTTGTTGGCGACGATCGCGGTGCCGAGGCCGGCGTCGAAGCGGGGTGCGTTGTCCATGCCGCTCTCCCAGGCGGCGGCGAGGCGCCGCTCCTCCGGGGAGTCGTTGGCCGGGTCGACGGTGGCACCGTACTCGGCGAGACCGTTGTGGTCGTGGTCCCGGTTGCGGTACCACCAGTCCTGGTACGCGACGAGCTTCGGGTACATCTCGCGCAGGAACGCCCGGTCCCCGCTCTTCGCGTACACCTCCCACACGGCCCAGGCGGCCAGCGGGGGCTTGGAGTTGCGCTCGTTCCAGTTGCCACCGCCTCGTTCGGGGTCGTTGTAGAAGATGACGTCGGGGATCATCCCGGCGTCCTGCGGGCGGGTCCCGGAGTCCGGGCGTACCTGCCGGTCGAACATGGCGCGGATCTGCGACTGGGCCAGACCGGGCGCGAAGCGCGCCGTGCCCACCGCCTGCTTCCAGGTGTCCCAGGCCCAGATGCCGCCGGTGAACCACTTGTAGGAGATCGACGGTGTGATGCCGTCGTGCTTGATCTGTCCCGCCGCGCTGCGCCAGTTGGTGACGAGGGTCTGAAGGGACTTCACGGCCGTGCGCCGCCGCTCCGCCGGAACGCCCCGGGTCACCCCGGCGACATAGCCGCGCCAGCGCGCGTCGGACGCGGACGCCACGGAGGCGGGCCTGGCCAGTACGCCGCGGACCCTCGCCCGCTCCTCGGTGCGTTCGGCGGCGGTGAAGGTGTAGGACTCGGTCCAGTCGAAGCTGTACGAGCGGCCGGGTGCCAGGGTCACCGGCTTCGCGGCCTCGGTGCGGTACGTGTCGCCGTCCACGGTCGTGCGGACGCGGTCCTTGTGGGTGACCTCGAAGCGTTCCGTGCCGTCGGTGAGGTAGTCCCAGGTCTCGCGGACCTCTCCGAAGTCGACCCCGACGCCGGAGCCGGTGGCGGTCAGCGAAGGCGCGTCGCGCATCGGCTTGTCGGCGGGCCGCAGCAGGCTGCCCGTCCAGTCGGCGCCGAGTGTGCGGGTGGCCGGGCCGGTGTTGTGGACCTCGGCCCTGACCAGGGCGGTGCGGTCGGTGGCGAAGCGGAGTTCGAGAGTGAGGCGCAGGCCGCGGCCGAGGTCGTAGGACTGGACGAGCCGGCCCGGCAGCGAGGTGGAGCGGGGCGCGCCGCCGGCGGCCAGGTCCAGGGTGCGGCCGTGTTCGGTGAGGCGGATGCGGCTGAAGGACCTGCTGAGCCACCAGGGGTATTCCTGGGCGATGTAGAGGGGCCCGGAGAAGCCGCCGTAGGCGTCCTTGTCGCCGGCCTCCGGCAGTGCGTAGGCGTGCCAGGCGCCCCGGTCGGCGAAGACGGTGACGGGGTTGTTGTCCTCGCCGTCGCCGGGCTGGGCGGTGGTGGGGGTGCCGTGCAGGTCGAGGACGTCGGCGTAGGCGGGCGGGGGTTTCGGGTGTCCGTGGGCGTCGGCCGTCTGCGGTACGGCGAGGGCGCCGCCGGCCAGCAGGAGTGCGGTCAGCGCGCTCAGGGGACGGTGGGCGGTGCTGTGTCGGTGTCTCCGGCGGGTCATGTCGTGGTCCCTTCGGGGGAGTCGGTGGCGATGCGCAGGACGGCGGCGCCGAGCGGGCCGAGGTCGAGGTGGTCGCGGACGGCGGCTCCGGTGAGCAGGTCGGTGCCGCCGGCCCCGTAGCGGCCGGTCAGTGGTGTGCGGGTGTCGTGGTCGCCGTGGTTGAGGAGGAAGAGGTACGTGCCCTGTGCGCCGGAGCGCACGGCCGCCTCGACGCCCTCGGGTACGTCGAGCACGGGGCGTACGCCCGCCGCCCGCAGCGCTTCGTCGAGCACGGTGGCGATGCCGTCGCCGAGGTGGGCGCCGGCGTACCACGCGGTGCCGGTGCCGTAGCGGTGGCGGGTGACGGCGGGGCGGCCGGTCAGCTCGCCGGCCGCGTACGTGTCGACGGTCTCCGTGTCCGGGCCCTCGGGCTCGATCCACTCGCTCCACAGGGTGGCCCGTGCGCCGGAGGCCAGGGGCACCTCCGCGCCGTCGGGGATCGGCCAGAACTCGTCGACGGCCACGCCGAGCACGTCCCGCAGCGGTCCCGGCGCACCGCCGTCGTGGATGCGGTCGTGGCCGTCGACGACACCGCTGAAGGGTCCGCAGACGAAGTGGCCGCCGCCGCGCACGTAGGCGGCGATGCGTGCGGCGTGCTCGGGCCGCAGCAGGTGGAGGTTGGGTGCGAGGACGGCCCGGTAGCCGTCGAGAACGGCGTGCGGCGGGACGAAGTCGACGGAAACGGCGCGGGTGTGCAGCGCCGCGTACCAGGGGCGCAGCAGGTCGCGCCAGCGCATCCGGGCGGAGGGGTGGTCCTCGGCCTCCAGGGCCCACCAGGAGTCCCAGTCCAGGACGATCGCCACGTCCGCCGGGGTGGTGGTGCCGGTGATCTCGCCGAGCCGGGCGAGTTCGGCGCCGAAGCGGACGGTCTCGCGCCAGCCCCGTGAGGCGGTGCCCCGGTGCGGGAGCAGTGCGCTGTGGTACTTCTCGGCGCCGGCGCGGGAGGCGCGCCATTGGAAGTACATGATGCCGTCGGCGCCGCGGGCCAGCGCCTGGAGCGACCACAGGCGTTGCAGTCCGGGCCGCTTGGGGACGTTGACCGGCCGCCAGCTGACGGCGGACGGTGCCTGTTCGAGGAGCAGCCAGGGCCGGCCGCCCTTGAGGGAGCGCATCAGGTCGTAGTTGAGGGCGGCGTTGACGTGGGCGTGCGGGTCGGCGGGGTCCGGGTAGGCGTCGTCGGAGACGAGGTCCTCGTGCTCGGCCCACTTCCAGTAGTCGAGTGCCTTGAACATCGACATGAAGTTGGTGGTGGCCGGGATGTCCGGGCTGATCTCGCGCAGTGCCTCGCGTTCGGCGCGGTGGCATTCGAGGAGGGCGTCGGAGCAGAAGCGCCGCCAGTCCAGGAGCTGTGTCGGGTTGACCGGGCCGGGTGCGGTGCGGGGTGGTTCGATCTCGTCGTAACTGCCGTAGCGCTGCGACCAGAAGGCCGTGCCCCAGGCGTGGTTGAGGGCTTCGACGGTGCCGTGGCGGTCGGTGAGCCAGCTGCGGAAATGGTCGGCCGAGCGGGCGCAGAAGCACTCGGTGATGTGGTCGCCGTACTCGTTGTGGATGTGCCACAGGGCGAGCGCCGGGTGGTGTGCGTAGCGTTCGGCGAGGGTGCGGGTGAGGCGGAGTGCGGCGGCGCGGTACTCGGGCGAGGAGGGGCAGTAGTGCTGGCGGGAGCCGAATTCGAGGCGTACGCCGTCGGCCGTGACCGGCAGGATCTGCGGGTGGGCGCGCACCAGCCAGGCGGGCGGTGAGGCGGTCGCGGTGGCCAGGTCGACGGCGATGCCGTGGGCGTGCAGCAGATCGAGGAGCCGGTCGAACCAGGCGAAGTCCCAGGTATCCGGGCCGGGTTGGAGCCGGGCCCAGGAGAAGACGCCGACGGTCACCATCGTGACCCCGGCCTCGCGCATCAGGGCGGCGTCCTCGGCCCAGACTTCCTCGGGCCACTGCTCGGGGTTGTAGTCGCCGCCGTAGAGGATGCCCGGGACGCGGGTCGCGCGGCTCATCCCTTCACCGCCCCGCCGAGCAGTCCGGCCACGAACTGCCGCTGGAACAGCAGGAAGAGGAGCATCAGCGGGAGCGTGGCGAGGAGCGAGCCGAGCATCAGTCCGGAGTAGTCCACGTGGGAGAGCCCGGTGAGGGTGTTGAGTGCGACGGGCACGGTGTATTTGTCCTCCGAGTTGAGCATGAGCAGGGGCCAGATGAAGCTGTTCCACTGCGCCATGAACGTGAAGATGACCAGGGCGCCGAGCTGCGGGCGCACGCACGGCAGCACCACCTGGTAGAAGGTGCGCAGCTCGCCGGAGCCGTCGATCCGGGCCGATTCGAGGAGCTCGTCGGGGAAGTCGACGAAGCTCTGCCGCATCAGGAGGATGCCGAAGGAGTTCGCCAGGAACGGCAGGATCACCGCCTGGTAGGAGTCGATCCAGCCGACGCTCGCCATCATCTGGAACAGCGGCACGAGCAGCACCTGGAACGGGATCATCATGGTGGCGAGCACGACGCCGAGCAGCAGTCCCCGGCCGCGGAAGCGGTACTTGGCGAGTCCGTAGCCGCACATGGCGGAGATCAGTGAGCTGAGCGCGGTGTGGACGACGGCGATGCCCACGCTGTTGAGGAGGACCCGGCCGAAGCCGATGGTGTCCTGGAGCCGCACGAGGTTGTCGAGCAGCCGGCCGCCGGGCAGGAACGGGGGCGGCGAGTGGAACAGGTCGGACGTGGAGTGTGTCGCGGCGATCGCCATCCAGAGGAACGGCACCAGGCTGACCACGGCACCGGCGGCGAGCAGCAGCCGTACGGCGCAGCGGCCCAGGCGCCGGGCCGGGTGGACGCGTACGGGGGCCTGCTGGAGGGCGGTCACCGGCGGCGCTCCCTTCCGAAGGCGAAGTACTGGAGGGCGGAGATCGCGGCGATGAGGGCGACGACGACCCAGGCGATGGCGGCGGCGTAGCCGAAATCGAGCTGCTGGAAGCCGGTCTTGTAGAGGTAGACGACCGGGGTGAGGGTGGCGTCGTCGGGGCCGCCGCGGGTGAGGACGTAGTTCTCGTCGAAGAGCTGGAGTGTTCCGATGGTGGAGGTGATCACGCAGAACAGGACGACGGGGCGCAGCTGCGGAAGGATCACTCTGGTGTACGTGGAGAAGGTGGTGGCGCCGTCGATGGCGGCGGCCTCGTACTGTTCCTTGCCGATGGACTGGAGTCCGGCGAGCAGGATGACGGCGTTGTAGCCGGTCCAGCGCCAGGTCAGGGACGCGATCAGGGAGACGCGGGCCCAGGTGGGGCTGTTGAGCCAGTCGACCCGGCCGATGCCGACGGCGCCGAGGATCTGGTTGACGAGGCCGCCGTCGGTCTTGAGGAGCACCTGGAAGACGACGGCGTACGCGACGAGTGTGGTGACGGCGGGCAGGAAGTAGACCGCCCGCCAGGTGCCTCGGAAGCGCAGCCAGGACTGGTTGAGCAGGACGGCCAGGACGAGGGCCAGGCCGATCATGACGGGGACCTGCACGACGAGGATGACCCCGGTGTTGAACAGGGACTCCAGGAAGGCGGGGTCGTCGATCATGCGCCGGTACTGGTCGAGTCCGACCCAGCGGGTGGCTCCGGCGTCCTCGGTGGTGAAGCTCTGCAGGAGGCTGGCGCCCAGCGGGTAGGCGAAGAAGAGCACGAAGAGGACGGCTGCGGGCCCGGCGAATATCCAGGCGGTGGGGCGCCGTCGTCCGCGCCGTGCAGCGGCCGGGGCGCGGGTGGGGGCGACCGGCCGGTCGTAGGTGGTGTGGACGGCCATCGGGCTACTTCACCCTTTCGCGGCCGGTGGCGGTGGCGAGCTGCCGCGCGGCCGAGTCGAGGGCGGTGCGCGGGTCCTTGCCGCGCAGCATCACGCCGGTGACGGCGGAGATCATGATGTCGGAGGCCTTCGCGTCGTCCTTGTTGTTCTCGACCGGCGGGATGTTGCGGGCGAGCCGGGCGAACACGTCGAGGGCCGCCTGGCCGCCGAAGTACTCCTGCTTCTCGCTCAGGTACGGGTCGTCGAGCGCGGGCAGGTAGGCGGGGAAGAGGCCCTCGCGCTTGAGCATGGAGACCTGGTTCGCCCTGCCGGTGAGCAGGAACTGGATGAACGCCCAGGCGAGGCGGGGGTTCTTGCTCTGTGCGGGGACGCAGAGGGTGGAGCCGCCGATGTTGGAGGTGCGGGTGCCGTCGGCGGTGAATCCGGGCAGTGGCACCACGGTGAACCTCCCCTTCAGCTCCGGCATCTCGTCGGTGAGCGTGCCCGTCCACCAGGCGGCGGTGGGCGTGGTGGCGGCCTTGCCCTCCTTGGTGCCGGTGACGAGTCCGTCCCAGCCCTTCTCGTAGTCGACGAGCCCCTTGTCGTGCAGGGTCTTCATCAGGGTGAGGGCCTTGACGGCCTCGGGAGTGTCGACGGCGACCCGGCCGCCCTTGAAGTAGGACTGGCCCTGCTGCTGGAGCAGCATCGGCAGGATCCCGGCGTCCGTGGAGTCCATGATGAGCAGCTTGCGGCCGGTGGCCTTCTTGATACGGACGCCCGCCGCCACGTAGTCGTCCCAGGTCAGCAGCGACGTGGGGTCGACTCCGGCGGCACGGAAGTGGTCCGTGCGGCAGTAGAGCGCGCAGGGGCCGATGTCCCAGGGCAGGGCGAACACTGCGCTGTTCTTGCCGGTGACGGTGCGCCACGCGGCGCGGTCGAAGTCGCCTCCGTAGCGGCCGCCGAGGCTCGTCAGATCGTAGAAGCCGCTGGGGAAGTTTCCGGTGTAGCGCGGCATGTAGCTGCCCTCGACCGTGAGGACATCGGCGAGGCCGGAGCCGCCGCGCAGGCCCACGGTGATCTTGTCGTAGGCGTTGTCGTAGCCGATGTCGACGATGTCGACGATGGTGCCGGGGTGGCGCTTCTCGAAGTCGCCGGCGAGGCGCTTCATGGCCTTGGCGGCCACGTCCCACGACCAGACGGTGATGCTGCCGCTGACCTGGCCCCCTTCGTCGTCCTTCCTGCCGTCGATGTCCCGGGCCTCTCCGCCGCCGGCTCCGCCCATGGCACATCCGCTGACCAGGGACGATGCCGCGGCCGCGAAACCTGTGGCCAGAACAACCCGTCGGGTGGGTCTCGTTGACACTCTTGCCTCCTGGAGCCTGAATGCCTAATGCTGTATTCAGAACACTGAATGACGGAGCCTGCCGTCAAGAGGTGTACAGCCAAAGACTTCTGTTGCTGTGATTGATGACCGGACCGACCGAGTCGGCCCACGCGAAAGGCGCGGCATGACGTCATCCCAGGACTTCGTTCCCCCCTACGCCCATCCCTACATTCCCAACGCCGTGCCGGCCGTGCGGCAGGCGATGCTGGAGGAAATCGGCGCCGCGGGCGTCGAGGACTTCTACGCCGACATCCCGGACGGCATCCGGCTGCACCGCCCCCTAGACCTGCCTGCCCCACTGCGTTCGGAAGCCGAACTCACCCGCCACATGGAGGAGTTGCTCGGCCGCAACACATCGACGCGGCAGGCGCTCAGCTTCCTCGGCTCCGGCTGCTACCAGCACCACGTACCGGCGGTGGTGGACGAGGTGGTCAACCGCAGTGAGTTCCTCACGGCGTACGCGGGCGAGCCCTACGAGGACCACGGCCGCTTCCAGGCGCTGTGGGAGTACCAGTCGATGATGGCCGAGCTGCTCGACGTGGAGATCGTCAACGTCCCGGTGTACGACGGCTTCCAGGCCTCGGGCACGGCGCTGCGCATGGCCGGCCGGATCACCGGTCGCCGCCGGGTGCTGGTCGCCACCGCGATCGACGCCGACAAGCTCTCCCGCATCCGTGACTACGTTCGCCCCGACCACGACGTGACGGTGGTGCCGGTCGACCCGGACACCGGCTGCGCCGACCTCGGCGCGGTGCGCGAGGCGCTCGCCGCGGGCGACACCGCGGCGGTGTACGCGGACACCCCGTCCGCGCTCGGAATCGTCGACGAGGCGCTCCCCCGCCTCGCCGAACTCGCCCACGGGGCGGGTGCGTTGTACGTGGCGGGCTGCAATCCGCTCACGCTCGGCGTGCTCGCGCCGCCCTCCGCGTACGGCGCCGACATCGCGTGCGGCGACATCCAGCCGCTGGGCCTGCACCAGAGCTTCGGCGGCGGCAACGCGGGCTTCATCGCCACCCGTGACGAGGAGAGGCTGGTCGCCGAGTACCCGTCACGGCTGTTCGGGCTGGTGCCGACGAGCGTCGAGGGCGAGTACGGCTTCGGTGACGTCGCCTATGAGCGGACCTCGTTCGCGCTGCGCGAGGAGGGCAAGGAGTGGGTCGGCACGGCCGCCGCGCTGCACGGCATCGGTGCCGGGGTCTATCTCGCGCTGATGGGACCGCAGGGCATGCGGGAGATCGGCGGGACGATCCTCGCGCTCACCTCGTACGCGCGCAGGAGCCTCGCCGAAGTGCCCGGCATCGAGGTCCCGTACGGCGACGCCCTGCACTTCGCCGACTTCACCGTCCGCTACACGGGCGGCAGGACCGCCGCCGAGATCCGCGCCGAACTCAAGGAGCGGGGCATCTTCGGCTCCACACCGACCGGCACCCACGAAGCCGCGTACTGCGTCACCGAGGTCCACACCAGGGCCGACATCGACCTGCTCGCCGCGACCCTGAAGGAGATCGTCAAGTGACCGCCTCGCACGCGCCCGTGCCCGTCTCCCCCGAGGAGGCGCGCATCGCCCCGAAGCCTCGCCTGCGCCGGTTCCAGCAGGCGTCCTGGGACGAGAAGCTGATCTTCGAGCTGGGTTCGCCGGGCGAGCGGGGCGTCCTCGTGCCGGCCGCGGACCCGTCCGTCGGGATGCCCGCGATCCCCGCCGCCCTGCGCCGCGCCGAGCCGCCCGCCCTGCCGGAGATGTCCCAGCAGCAGGTGCTGCGCCACTACTTGCGCCTGTCGCAGGAGAACCTCGGCGCCGATCTCAACATCGACGTCGGCCAGGGCACCTGCACCATGAAGTACAGCCCCAAGGTCAACGACCAGTTCGTCCGCGACCCCCGGATCGCGGCGCTGCACCCGCTCCAGGACGAGGACACGGTCCAGGGCGTCCTCGGGATCATCCACAGCCTGGAGCAGCTGCTGAAGGAGATCTCCGGCATGGACCGGGTCTCGCTCCAGCCGGGCGCCGGCTCCGCCGCGATCTACACCAACGTCGCCATGATCCGGGCCCACTTCGCCGCGCGCGGCGAGCTGGACCGGCGCGACGAGGTCATCACGACGATCTTCTCCCACCCGTCCAACGCCGCCTGCGCGAAGACGGCCGGCTTCAAGGTCATCACCCTCCACCCGGACGCGGACGGCTACCCCGACATCGAGGCGCTGAAAGCGGCGGCCGGCCCGCGCACGGCGGCGCTCCTGATCACCAACCCCGAGGACACCGGGATCTACAACCCGCGCATCGAGGAGTTCGTACGGATCGTGCACGAGGCGGGCGGCCTGTGCTCGTACGACCAGGCCAACGCGAACGGCATCCTCGGCATCACCCGGGCGCGGGACGCGGGCTTCGACCTGTGCCACTTCAATCTGCACAAGACGTTCTCGACCCCGCACGCGTGCGGCGGCCCGGCGGCGGGCGCCTGTGCGGTCACCGAGGAGCTGGCCCCGTATCTCCCGCGCCCGACCGTCGAGTTCGACCCGGCGACCGGAAGGTACCGGCTCGACGACGACCGGCCCGAGTCGGTCGGCAAGATGCGGCCGTTCTACGGCGTCGTGCCGAACCTGGTCCGCGCCTACGCGTGGATCATGTCGCTCGGCGCGGAGGGGCTGCGGGCCGCCGCCGAGACGGCCGTGCTCAACAACAACTATCTGCTCCACAAGGTCCGGCAGATCCCGGGCGTCTCGGTGCCGTACGCGGCCGGCCGGCCGCGCGTGGAGCAGGTCCGCTACAGCTGGGAGAAGCTCCACGAGGACACCGGCCTGCACTCCGAGGACCTCGGTCTGCGCGCGGCGGACTTCGGCACGCACTACTGGACCAGCCACCACCCGTACGTGGTGCCGGAGCCCATGACGCTGGAGCCTACCGAGTCCTACACGCGCGCCGACCTCGACGAGTACGCGGCGATCCTTGCGGAGATCGCCCGCGAGGCGTACGAGGACCCGGAGACCGTGCGCACCGCGCCGCACCGTTCGACGGTCCACCGGGTACGGCCGGAGGCCCTGGACGACCCCGCGACCTGGGCGGTCTCCTGGCGCGCCTACCGCCGCAAGGTGCTCGGCGAGGCCGGTCGGTGACGCGGATCGGTCTGGTGGTCAACCCGGTCGCCGGACTCGGCGGCCGGGTGGGTCTGGGCGGCACCGACGGCCCGGACCGGCCGCGGGTGGCACTCTCACTGGGCGCACGCCCGCAGGCGGGAGAGCGCGCGGCCACGGCCCTGAGTGAACTGGCGGTTCGCCGGGGCGCGTTGGCCGACACCGGTCCGCGGGACGCCCCGGCATCCCCCGGGCTCTTCGTCGTCACCGCCGCCGGCTCCCTGGGCGCCGGCTCCGTCGCCGCGGCCGGGCTCGCGGGGCGGGTCGTGTACGCCGCGGGCACCGGACGGGACACCTCGGCCGCGGACACCGTCGCCGCGGTGCGGGCGGTCGTGGCCGAGGGCGTCGACCTGCTGCTCTTCGCCGGCGGCGACGGCACCGCGCGCGATGTGCTCGGCGCCCTCGGCGACGTGCGCTGCCCGGTCCTCGGCGTGCCGACCGGCGTCAAGATGCACTCGGCCGTGTTCGCCGTCGGCCCGCGTGCCGCGGGCGAGGTCGCGGCGGCGTGGCTCGCCCGCGCGGGCGGCGTCCGGCTGCGGGACGCCGAGGTGATGGACCGCGACGAAGACGCTCTGGGCGAGGGGCGCGTCACCTCCCGGCTCCACGGGTGGCTGCCCGTCCCCGACGTCCCGGTCCGGGTGCAGCAGCGCAAGACCGGCAGCACCGCCGTCTCGCCCGGGGCGGTCGGCGGGATCGCGGCCGAGGTCGCCGAACGGGTCGGGGAAGGGCTGCTGGTACTCGGCCCCGGCAGCACCACCCGGGCGGTCGCGGCCGCGCTCGGCGCGGGCATCTCGCTCACCGGGGTCGACGCGCTCGCCCTGCGGCCGGGCGGTCCGCCCCGGGTCGTGGCCCGCGACGCCCGCGAGGACACCCTCCTGGCACTCGGCCCCGCCCGGATCGCCCTCTCCCCCATCGGCGGCCAGGGGTTCCTCCTCGGCCGCGGCAACCAGCAGATCTCACCGCGCGTGCTGCGCGCGGCAGGTGGCCGCGAGCACCTGCTGGTGCTGTGCACGGAGGCCAAACTGGCCGCGCTCGGCGGCCGCCCGCTGCTCCTCGACACCGGCGACGACGCGCTCGACGCGGAGCTGTCCGGCCATCTTCCCGTCATCACCGGCAGGCGGCGCACCTCGCTGTACCGACTGGCCATGTGACCGCTCAACCCGGACACCCCGACCCAGAACACAAGGAGCCCAGGATGATCTCCCTCGACGGCAAGCGCGCGATCGTCACCGGCGGCGGAGCCGGTATCGGCCGTGCCACCGCCCAGGTCCTCGCCGAGCTCGGCGCCCGCGTGGTGATCGCCGACATCGACACCGACGGCGGTGAACGCACCGCGAAGGACACCGGAGGAACCTTCGTACGCTGCGACGTGTCACGGCGCGAGGACTGCGAGGCCGTCGTGCGGGCGGCCGAGGAGGGGTTCGGCGGTGTGGACGTCCTGTTCAACAACGCCGGGATCATCCGCCGTTCCACGGTCTGCGAGATCACCGAGGACGACTGGGACCTGGTGATGGCCGTGAACATCCGCTCGGTGATGCTGATGAGCCGCCTGGTGATCCCGGGGATGGCGGCCCGGGGCGGCGGCTCCATCGTCAACACCGGCTCCGGATGGGGCATCCGCGGTGGTGTCCGGGCCGTCTCGTACTGCGCGTCGAAGGGCGCCGTAGTCAACATGACCCGCGCCATGGCCATCGACCACGGCCCCGACAACATCCGCGTCAACTGTGTCTGCCCCGGCGACACGGCGACCGGGATGCTCGCCGAGGAGGCCCGCCAGCTCGGCGAGAGCTCCGACGCGTTCTACGCCGACGCCGCCGACCGGCCGCTCGGCCGGATCGGGCAGCCCCGGGACATCGCGCAGACGGTGGCGTTCCTCGCCTCCGACGCCTCGGCGTTCCTGAGCGGGGCGATCATCCCCGTCGACGGCGCCGGTACCGCGTGATGCGCCGGTAGCGGATAATCGACCGGACCGAAGGGGAGGGCAGCCTCACATGCCAATCGAAAACCGCCCGCTGCGCGAACAGGTCAAGGAGGAACTGATCAAGCGCCTCGGGCGCGGCACGATCGCGACCGGCTCGCCGATCAACGAGGGGCAGCTCGCCACCGAGCTCGGCGTCAGCCGTACTCCGCTGCGCGAGGCGCTGATCACGCTGGAGCGTGAGGGCGTCATCACCAGCGAGCGCGGCAAGGGCTTCCGCTTCACGCCGCTCAGCGCGCAGGAGTTCCGCGATCTGTCCGCGATCGTCGCGACGCTGGAGGCGCTCGCCCTGGAGTCCAGCGATCCCGAGCACCTGGCGGCGACGGCACCGCGCCTCCTGGAGGAGGCCCGCGCGTTCTCGGTCCCGCAGGCCCCGCACGACGTCATAGAGCGCTACGACGACGCGTGGCACGACCTGCTGCTGTCCGGCTGCACCAACGACCGCCTGATGAAGCTGATCACCTCCCTGAAGGTGACGATGCACCGCTACGAGCGGGTGGCCCTGGGCGACCAGGACATCCTGGAGCGTTCCGCGGAGGAGCACGAACGGATCGCCGAATGCCTGCAACGCGGCGATCTCGACGCGGCCGTCGCGGCGCTCAAGGAGAACTGGAACAGCGGGATGCACCGGATCCTGGAGCACCTGAAGGACTGATGCCGCGGGGCGGTGGTGCGGGCCCCGCACGGGTCTTGACCCGCACCGCCTCCTCGGGGTCCGATCACGGTGGACCCGCCGCTCGACCCAGGGACTGTGACCGCATGACTCTGCAGATCAGCGCCACCAACCCCGAACACCCGGCCCTCCTGCTCGAACTGCCCTGGCACATCCCCCTGGAGCAGTGGCCCGACGAGTACCTCGTGCCGCTCCCCCGCGGCATCTCCCGCCACGTGGTGCGCTACGCGCGGGCGGGCGAGGAGACCGTGGCCGTGAAGGAGCTGGCCGAGCGGCCCGCGCTGCGCGAGTACGAACTCCTGCGTACGCTCGACCGGCTCGGGATACCCGCCGTGGACCCGCTCGCCGTGGTCACCGGCCGGACCGAGGCCGACGGCTCGCCCCTGGAACCGGTTCTGATCACCCGTCATCTTGGCGGTTCGCTGCCCTACCGGTCGATGTTCGAGACGACCATGCGCCCCGGCACGGTGCACCGCCTGATGGACGCCCTGGCCGTCCTGCTCGTACGGCTGCATCTGACCGGGTTCGCCTGGGGGGACTGCTCACTGTCCAACACCCTGTTCCGGCGGGACGCGGGCGCTTACGCCGCCTATCTCGTGGACGCCGAGACCGGTGAGCTGCACCCCCGGTTGAGCGACGGACAGCGCGGATACGACATCGAGCTGGCCCGGGTCAACATCAGCGGGGAGATGCTCGATCTGGAGGCGGCCGGCGCGCTGCATCCGTCCATCGACCCGATCGCGTTCGGCCTGGAGATCGAGGAGCGCTACCAGGCGCTGTGGACGGAGCTGACCCGCACCTCCGTCTACCCGGCGGGCAAGCACCACTACATGGAGCGTCGCATCCGCCGTCTCAACGACCTGGGTTTCGACGTCGCCGAGATGCAGATCTCGCACTCGGACCAGGGGGACACGGTCACGTTCGTGCCCAAGGTGGTGGACGCCGGCCATCATCAGCGCCAACTCCTGCGGCTCACCGGGATGGACGCGGAGGAGAACCAGGCGCGGCGGCTCCTGGGCGACCTGGAGGGCTGGATGGCCACCCAGGACGACTACGCCCCCGGCGACCGGCACGGCGCCCGCACCGAGGTGCTGGCCCACCGCTGGGTCCGGGAGATCTTCCGGCCCACCGTGCGCGCGGCGCGCGACCACGTGCCCGCCCGGATGGACGCGGCCGAGCTCTACCACGAACTCCTGGAACACCGCTGGTACCTGTCCGAGCAGGCCCAGCACGACATCGGACTCGACGCGGCGGTCGAGGACTACGTCAGGAAGACGGCTGCAGCGGACGACGGCTGCACATAGGCTGCCCTCCCGGAGCCGTTCCCTGGCGAGCCCAGGGATGATCCCAGACGAGAGGCCCTAGGAGCCGCCCCGTGTTCTACCACGTGCTCAAATACGTCTTCATCGGGCCGCTTCTCCGATTGTTCTTCCGCCCCAGGATCGAGGGTCTGGAACACATCCCGGAGGACGGCGCGGCCATCGTCGCCGGCAACCACCTGTCGTTCTCCGACCATTTCCTGATGCCCGCGATCCTCAAACGGCGCATCACCTTCCTCGCCAAGGCCGAGTACTTCACCGGGCCGGGTGTGAAGGGGCGGCTGACCGCCGCATTCTTCCGCGGGATCGGGCAGATCCCGGTGGACCGCTCCGGCAAGGAGGCCGGGCAGGCGGCGATCCGTGAGGGGCTCGGAGTGCTGAGCCGGGGCGAACTGCTGGGGATCTACCCGGAGGGCACCCGCTCGCACGACGGCCGGCTCTACAAGGGCAAGGTGGGCGTCGCCGTCATGGCGATCAAGGGGCAGGTGCCCGTGGTGCCGTGCGCGATGGTGGGTACGTTCGAGATCCAGCCGCCGGGGCAGGTCGTCCCGCGCATCAAGCGCGTCACCATCCGCTTCGGTGAGCCGCTGGACTTCTCCCGCTACGCCGGGCTGGAGAACCAGAAGGCGGCGGTCCGGGCGGTCACCGACGAGATCATGTACGCGATCCTGGGGCTCTCGGGTCAGGAGTACGTCGACGAGTACGCGGGCAAGGTGAAGGCCGCGCAGGCCGAAAAGGCGGCGCGGTCGCGGAAGTTCCCGAAACTGCGACGCTGACAGCGGATCCGCGCTCGGTGAACTTCGCGGGTCCGGGCGCCCGGCCGGACCTAGCGTCGGTCCCATGAGCAGAGGAAACGCGTGGGTGCTGGGTGCGACGGGACAGATCGGCCGGGTGGCGGTACGGTCGCTCGTCGAGGACGGCTGGGAGGTGACGGCCGCTTCGCTGGGCGGCGGCCGGGACGCGGAGTGGGACGGAGCGGTGCGCACGACCGCCCTGGACCGGAACGCCGAAGGGGCGCTCGCGGCGGCGCTGGGCGACGGCTGTGACGTACTGGTCGACATGGTGGCGTACGACGCGGGCCATGCCCGCCAGCTGACCGGGCTCGCGGACCGGATCGGTTCGGCGGTGGTGATCTCCAGCGGTGCGACGTACGAGGACGACCGGGGCCGCAGCTTCGACACACAGGGCGAACCCGACGGTGCTCCGCACTACCCGCTGCCGATCCCGGAGTCGCAGCGCACCGTGCCGGCCGGCGACACGACGTACGCCACGCGGAAGATCGAGCTGGAGCGGGATCTGCTGGCGGCCGGGGACGCGCTGCCGGTGACGCTGTTGCGGGCCGGGGCGATTCACGGGAAGCACTGCCGATCGCCGCGTGAGCTGTTCTTCGTGAAGCGGCTCGTGGACGGCCGCGACCGGCGGGTGCTCGCGTTCGGCGGCGAGTCCCGCTTCCACCCGGTCCATGCCTCCAACCTGGCCGAGCTGATCCGGCTCGCCGCCCTGCGGCCGGGTTCGCGGGTGCTGAACGCCGGGGATCCGCAGGCGCCGACGGTCGCGGAGATCGGCGAGGCCGTCGACGCGGTGTTCGGCCGCAGCACCTCGACGGTGCTGTCGGCGGGCCCGCCCGGGGAGGACGGCGTCGGTGGGACGCCCTGGAGCAGCCCCCACCCCATCGTGTACGACATGACGGCCGCCGAGCGTGAGCTCGGGTACCGGCCGGTCACCGGCTATGTGCAGTCGCTCCCGGAGACGGTGGAGTGGATCGCGGCACGGCTTACGGGCCGGGACTGGACGGAGGCCTTCCCCGCGATGCTGCGCTCGTACGGGAAGAAGCTCTTCGACTACGCGGCGGAGGACGCCTGGCTGGCTGCGTACGACCGGCGGGGGTGAGACGGGGCGCTCGGGGTTCATCACCCCGCGGCGGCGTCGAGCAGCTCGTTCAGCGCCTCGTCCAGGACGCCGCGAAGTCGGCGCGCATCGGCGGCGAGGGCGGTGACCAGCACCGCCGGGCCGGCGAGCGGGGTGAGCACGGCGGTGTCCCCGAGCATCCGCGCTTCGCGGCGCCTCTCCTCGAACACCGGGTCCACTACGAGGAGTTGCCCCACGGCCCGGTGGCCGCCCAGGACCGCCGCACCGTCCCAGCCGCCGGGGGCGCCCGGCCCGTACGCCAGCTGCTGGTCGATGAGCGGCCGGCCCGCGCGGTGCACGGTGAGACGGCCGACGAGGGTGCCGGTGGTCTCGGCATGGCGACCGAGGATCAGTTCCTCGCGGAGCACCAGGCGTGCGGTGGGAGCGAGCCGGACCCGGGTGGTCGTGTGCAGAACGCTGCCGTGCGCCGAGACGAGCTGTTCCGGCAGCCAGCGCAGCTCCGCCCGCTCCTGGACACTCAACTCGGTGTCGTACGTGGCAGGTTCGCGCCCCTCCCCCGGCAGGGCCACGGTCGCCGCCGCCGAGTCGACGGTGAGCCGGGCGCCTTCGCCGACCCGCGTCACGATGCCGAGCCGGTCCCCGCCGAGCGGTGCGCTCATGGCGCCGACCACGGTGACCCGGGCGCCGGACCCGGTCGTGGTCCGGGTGTGGCGCAGGGCGAACGGTCCGTCGCCCGCCAGCACGGGCAGCGAGGTGACGCCACGGCCGTCCAGGGCCGCGGTGATCCGGGCGGTGGCCCGGACGCTCATGCGGTCCAGGCGGCGAGCCGGCCGCGGACCCAGTCGGCGACGGGCCTCACGCCGTCCTCGCTCTTGAGGGAGGTGAAGGCGACGGGGAGTTCCCCGCGCTGGGCCCCGGCGTCGCGGGCCATGCCCGCCAGGTCGGAGCCGACATGGGGGGCGAGGTCGGTCTTGTTGATGACGAGCAGGTCGGAGGTGGTGACGCCGGGGCCGCCCTTGCGCGGGATGTCGTCGCCGCCGGCCACGTCGATGACGAAGATCTGTGCGTCGACGAGGCCCTTGGAGAAGGTGGCGGTGAGGTTGTCGCCGCCGGACTCGACCAGGATCAGATCGAGCGGGCCGACGCTGTCCTCCAGGTCTTCGACGGCTTCGAGGTTGGCGGAGATGTCGTCGCGGATCGCGGTGTGCGGGCAGGCGCCGGTCTCGACGGCCTGGATGCGTTCGGGCGGCAGGACGGCCTCACGGAGCAGGAAGGCGGCGTCCTCACGGGTGTAGATGTCGTTGGTCACCACCGCGATGGACAGCTCGTCGCGCAGGGCCCGGCACAGGGCGGCGACGGTCGCGGTCTTGCCGGAGCCGACCGGTCCGCCGAGCCCGATACGCAGGGCGCGCCGGGTGCCGTCCGGGCGGGCGGCGTCGGCGCTCACAGCGGCGGGGCCGTGCCGGTCGTGGTCGAGGTGCATGGGTGCGGCTCCTGATTCGTGCGGGTTCATGAGGCGAACAGACGGACCGGCCAGGCCGCGTGAGCCTCGGCGGTGATGTCCAGGAGGGGCGCCGAGGCGGCGGGCAGCGCGTCGATGGTTCCGTGCGCGGCCGCGGCGGCCCGTGCGGCGATCCGGTCGAGTTCGGGTGCGAGGCGGGCGAGTACGGCGGTGGCCTCGAAGGGGTCGAGGGAGAGCAAACGGACTACCGCGGTGGCCGGTGCGCCGACGGTTTCGTAGGCGGCGCAGTGTGCGGCGTCCTCGGGGCCGAGCCCCGCCGAGCGTGCGGTGAGGCCGAGGACGACCGGCTGGTGGGCGCCGCGCGGCCGGGCCCCGGCGAGCGCGGCGAGTTCGGGGCTCGGCCAGGTGGCGCGGGCCGCCCGCATCAGCTGCCGGCCGAGCCTGCGGGCGACGGCGCGCAGAGCGGGTGACGGGGTGCGGGCGTCGGCGGCCTCGTCGAGCGCGAGCGGGTCGTGGCCGTGGGCGGCTGCCGCGGCGAGTGCGGCGGCCGTGAGTCCGGTGGTGTGCAGACGGCCCCGGCAGAACTCGGTGAGGTCCTCGGCGTTACGGATCCGGCCCGCCTTCACGGCCGGTTCGGCCCCGCCGGAGTGGGCATGGCCGCCGGCGGGGAACCGGCCGTCGGCGAGGACGAGCAGGGCCGCCCGGCTCATCGCACGCCCCGTTCCGGGCTGGATGCGTTCCGCATCAGAAGAGGAAGTAGCGCTGGGTCATGGGCAGTTCGGCGGCCGGTGCCGGTTCGACCGGTTCGCCGTCGATCGTCACGGCGAAGCTGTCGGGGTCGACGTGAACCTGTGGCAGCGCGTCGTTCTCCCGCATGTCCGCCTTGGTGACGCCGCGCGTACTGCTGATCGGCACGAACCGCTTGCCGAGACCGAGGCGCTCCGGCAGCCCGTCCCGGACGGCGGCTTCGGCCACGAAGTTGAAGGAGTTGCCCTCCGGTGAGCGGCCCACCGCGCCGAACATCGGGCGGGGCAGCACCGGTTGCGGAGTCGGGATGGAGGCGTTGGCGTCGCCCATCTGCGCGTAGGCGATCTGGCCGCCCTTGATCACGGTCTGCGGCTTGACGCCGAAGAACGCCGGCTCCCACAGCACCAGGTCGGCGAGCTTGCCCGGCTCGACCGAGCCGATGTCCCGGTCGAGCCCCTGGGCGACCGCCGGGTTGATGGTGTACTTGGCGACATAGCGACGCACTCGCCGATTGTCGGCCCGTCCGTCGCCGGGCAGCGCTCCGCGCCGCTTCTTCATCACATGGGCGGTCTGCCAGGTGCGCAGGACGACCTCGCCGATGCGGCCCATCGCCTGGGAGTCGGAGGAGATGATCGAGATGGCCCCGAGGTCGTGGAGGATGTCCTCGGCCGCGATGGTGGAGGGCCGGATCCGGGATTCCGCGAAGGCCAGGTCCTCCGGCACGGCCGGGTTGAGGTGATGGCAGACCATCAGCATGTCGAGGTGTTCCTCGATGGTGTTGACGGTGTGCGGCCGGGTCGGGTTGGTGGAGCTGGGCAGGACGTACGGCTCGGACACGACGCCGATGATGTCGGGTGCGTGTCCGCCGCCGGCGCCTTCGGTGTGGTACGCGTGGATGGAGCGTCCGGCGATGGCGGCGAGGGTGTCGGCGACGAATCCGGCCTCATTGAGGGTGTCGGTGTGGATGGCGAGCTGGGCGCCCGTCTCCTCGCAGACGCCCAGGCAGGTGTCGATGACGGCGGGGGTGGCGCCCCAGTCCTCGTGGATCTTGAACCCGAGTGCACCAGACCGGAGTTGGGAGTGCATGGCCTCGCGCGACATGGTGTTGCCCTTGCCGAGCAGCCCGATGTTGACGGGGTGGGCGTCCAGCGCCGCGAACATCCGGGCGAGGTGCCACGGCCCCGGGGTGATGGTGGTGGCCCTGGTGCCTTCGGCCGGTCCGGTGCCGCCGCCGACCAGGGTGGTGATCCCGCAGGAGAGCGCCTGGTCGATCAGGGTCGGCGAGATGAAGTGGACATGCGCGTCGATCGCCCCGGCAGTGAGGAACTTGCCGTTGCCCGCGATGATCTCGGTCTCGGGGCCGATGACCAGGTCGGGGTGGACGCCGTCCATGGTGTCCGGATTCCCGGCCTTGCCGATCCCGGTGATCCGGCCGTCGCGGATGCCGATGTCCGCCTTGACGACGCCCCAGTGATCGATGATCACGGCGCCGGTGACGACGGTGTCCGGGGCGCCCTCGGCGCGGGTGGTGCGGGCCTGTCCCATCGACTCGCGGATGACCTTGCCGCCTCCGAACACGGCCTCGTCACCGGCGAGTCCGGGGCCGCCCGAGCGGTCCTCCTCGATCTCGACGAGCAGATCGGTGTCGGCCAGCCGGATGCGGTCACCGGTCGTGGGGCCGAACAGGTCGGCGTACACGGCACGTTCGAGTTCAGCCATCGAGGGCACCTCCGGTCTCGCCGCGCAGACCGGGGACGATGCGCCGTCCGGCGAGCGGGACCAGTTCGATGTCGACCGGGATGCCGGGTTCGAAGCGCACGGCGGTGCCGGCGGCGATGTTCAGCCGCAGTCCGCGCGCGGCCGAACGGTCGAAGTCCAGGCCGGGGTTGGCCTCGGCGAAGTGATAGTGCGAGCCGACCTGGACGGGCCGGTCCGCGGCGTTGAGCACGGTGAGGCGGGTGACGGTGCGCCCCTCGTTGAACGGCACGGGCCCGTCCGCGTACAGGATCTCTCCGGGAATCATCGGTGGTGCCTCCCGTCAGACGATCGGGTCGTGGACGGTGACGAGCTTGGTGCCGTCCGGGAAGGTGGCCTCGACCTGGACGTCGTGGATCATCTCGGGCACCCCGTCCATGACGTCGTCGCGGCCGAGCACCGTGCGGCCCGACGCCATCAGCTCGGAGACCGTACGGCCGTCGCGGGCACCCTCCAGCAGGTGCACGGTGATCAGCGCGATCGTCTCGGGGTGGTTGAGCCGCAGCCCGCGCGCCCGGCGCTGTCGCGCCACATCGGCGGCGACATGGATGAGCAGGCGTTCCTGCTCGTGCGGGGTCAGTCGCATGCGTCCACCTCACAGTCCGGTGCCCAGTACCGTCCCTGGGCGCGGCGAGGCATCGGCCGTGCCCAACACGGCCGTTGAACAACGAACCGCTGACTCGCGCGAGACGCCGCACACTAGGGCCGGAGTTTTTCCGGCGTGTTAACTCCGGCGCGACATTTCCGGCACGTCGATTCCGGCGGGTAAATTCCCGCGCTTCAGCCGGTCTCCGGCCGGTCCATGGCCATCAGGCCGCGCATGCCGTTCTCCAGCACCGCCGGATCGGCATCGCCGAAGAGCGCCATCTGGGCGAAGAACCCCTGCGTGGCCGCCATCATCGTCCGCGCCACATGGTCGGCGGGTACGTCCGCCCGCAGGATCCCCGCCTCGCGGTATCCCTCGACCACGCCCGTCCAGACGACCCGCATGGCGCCGTATCCGTCTTCGAAAGTGGCGGCCAGCTGCTCGTTGCGCAGGCTCTCGGACCACACCTGCACGATCAGTGAGGCGAACTGCCGCCCGTCCAGACCGCACACCTCCCCGGAGAACAGCCCGCGCAGCACCCGGCCCAGCAGCACGTCCGGAGCCGGCGGCGGGGTGGCGTCCGCGGCCTCCCAGAAGGCCCGGCGGATACTGGTGAACGCCTCGTCGGCGATGGCCGCGATCAGGTCCTCCTTGCCGCTGAAGTAGCGGTAGACCGCCCCGGCCGACAGTCCGACCTCCTTCAGCACGCCCTGCATGGACGCGCCGTGGAAGCCGTCGCGCGCGAAGCAGCGCGCCGCTCCGTCGATGATCTGCCGACGGCGGGCGTCCAGGTGCTCCTGGGATACACGGGCCATGCCACGAATCTAAAACGAACATTCCTTCTTGACAAGTTCCGACACCGTATGAACAGTGGGCCGCAAGTAAAACGAACGATCCTTCTCTTTGAATCGAGGCCCTTCGTGCCCGCGACCCAGAACCGCCGCATGGTGGCGGTCATCCTGCTGATCCCCCTGGTGGTGATGGTCGCCCTCTGGGCCTTCGCCTGGCCCGCGGCCCGGCTCGCCCCCCGCGACCTGCCCGTCGCGATCGCCGGCTCCGCCCCCGCCGCCGACCGGCTCCAGCAGCAGCTCGAACAGCGCGACGGCGCTTTCGAGGTGCACCGATACGCCTCCGAGGACGAGGCCCGTCACGCGATCGAGAACCGGTCCGTGTACGGCGCGATAGTGGCCTCCCCCCGGGGCGCCCGGCTCCTGACCGCGTCCGCGGCGAGCCCGGCGGTCGCCCAGCTGCTGCGCGAGGCGATCACCGCACAGGCCCCCGACGGGGCTCGGACACAGGTCACGGACGTGGTGGCGGCGCCCGACACGGATCCGCGCGGCAGCGTCCTCGGCGCGAGCTTCCTTCCGCTGGCGATCGCCGGTGTGCTTTCGGGCTCGGCGGTCACACTGCTGCGGCTGCGCGGCGGGCGGGCCGCGCTGACCCTGATCGGGGTGGCCGTGACGGCCGGGCTCGGCGCGACGGCGCTCACCGCCGACTGGCTCGGTGTGATCACCGGAAACTGGTGGGCGGAGGCCGGGACGCTGGGACTCACCGTGCTGGCCATCGGCGGGACGGTGGCAGGGCTCGCCGCACTCGTCGGCCCGCCCGGCATCGGCGCGGGCGCCGTGCTGATGGTGCTGCTCGGCAACCCCTTCTCGGGCGTCACCAGCGCACCGGAACTGCTCCCCGGGCCGGTCGGGGCGATCGGCCGGCTGATGCCACCGGGCGCGGGCGGCTCACTGCTGCGTTCGGTCGCGTTTTTCGACGGCAGCGGCGCGGCCGCACCGCTGCTCACCCTCGTACTGTGGGCGGCGGTCGGACTGGGCGCCGTACTCATCGGCGGCCGACGCCGCACCCGGCCGCCGGTCGTACCTCCCGCACGCACCCGCGAACCGGCCCTGGCGGGCTGACCCCCCGCCCGGACAGGCCGTACCCCCGTCGCGGCGGACGGGGGTACACGGCTCCTCCGCGTCGTGGGCCGCCGGGCGGGGTCAGTTGCCCGGCTCGCCGTGGTCCCTGTGTTCCGCCGCGATGCCGAAGCGCCGCCGTTCGCCGGTAGCGGATGCCGAGGAGCCGATCGAGGAGACCGAGCTGATCACCTGCTCCTCGACGGCCGCCTCCTCCTTCTCCAGTCGCTCCAGGTCAGCGGCCGAGACGAGCGCCACCAGCGGCTTGCCGTGCCGCGTCACGACCACGCGCTCGCCACCGTAGACAACGCGGTTGATCAGTTCGGCGAGCTCAGCTCGGGCTTGCGTCACCGGAATCTCGTAGGCCATGCTCCCCAGCTTATGTAATGTCCACCCGGTCCACCGTGGTCCGTGGCGACAGCGAATATCCACGCCAGGGGCTCGCGCGTGCTCCCGTGCGCTCTCGTTGGTGAGAGATGCCCTGTGCGGACGTGGTGCCGCCCAGCCATGGCGAGTGAGGCGCTTCGCACCCCGAGAATCAGCGACGGCCGACCTCCGGTCGTCCTTGCCCAGTGCCTCGGCACGAGGGGATCCCGGTATGTGCCACCTCGCACCTGATCCGTGAGAGTGATTGGTAACCCCCAATCACTTGAGCCATGCTGGCAGCCATGTACCGAGGCTCCCTCTGGTTCCATCAAGAGTTCCGTCAGCTGTGGGCGGGGCAGGCAGTCAGTCAGTTCGGCACGTACGTGGGGCAGACCGTGCTGCCCCTGCTCGCGGCGACGACGCTGAAGGCGTCGCCGTTCCAAATGGGGGTTCTGACCGCGGCCGGGACAGCCGCCTTCCTCCTGATCGGTTTGCCCACCGGGGTGTTGGTGGATCGCGCACGACGGCTGCCTGTGATGCTGACGGCCGACTTCACCCGCGCCGCGTTGCTGCTCACCGTCCCACTCGCCGCCTGGGCCGATGCGTTGACGCTCACCCAGCTCATCGCGGTGGCTCTGCTCGCCGGTGTGGCCACGGTGCTTTTCGACGTCGCCCACCAGTCCTATCTGCCGTCCTTGGTCGGGCGCGCCCAGCTCATGGAGGGCAACACCAGGCTTCAGTCGAGTCTTTCCGCCGCCGAGGCCATCGGCCCCGGCGTCGGCGGCGGGCTCGCGCAACTGGTCGGCGCGGCGACCACGGCCCTGACGACATCTGTCGGTTATCTGGCCTCTGGCCTCTGGCCTCCTGCTGCTCCGCATCAGGACCCCGGAGCCCCGGCCCGTGGGCCGCGACGGCGTTCGGGTGCGCACGCAGCTGAAGGAGGGGCTGGGGTTCGTATTCGGAGAGAAGTCGCTGCGGGCCATCACTGTCTCCACGGCACTGGCGATCACGGTTGTGCTGTCGATGCAGATCCTCTTCCTCACACGGAACCTCGGCCTGACGCCGGGCGCCGTCGGCGCCGTCCTGGCACTGAGCAGTGCGGGCGGGTTGCTGGGGGCGCTCACCGCAGGCCGCTGCGCCGAGCGAATCGGCCCTGCCCGCGCCATCTGGCTGATCCCGCTGGTCATCTCGCCCGTGGCGCTGGTCGTACCCCTCGCCGAGCCCGGCCTGCTGACCGCGCTCTGCGTTCTCGGTCTTGCCCTGCGGGCGTACGGCACCACGGTCTTCAACGTTGTCAACGTCAGCTACCGGCAGGCGATCTGCCCCGGCCGACTGCTGGGGCGAGTCAACGCCACCGTACGTTTCATCACCTGGGGTGCGATGCCCGTGGGCGGCCTGCTGGGCGGTGCCCTCGGAGGCTGGATCGGCGTCCGGGCCACCCTGTGGGTCTCGTGCTCCGCACTCGCCCTGACTCCCCTGCCGCTCCTCCTGTCCCCGCCGCGCACCCTGCGGGAGTTTCCAGCGGTTCAGGAGGAAGAGGTCCCCTCCCCTCCCGTCCCGTCCCCGACCCGCGCCTTTCGCAGGTGCGGACGGACGGCGATCACAGGCTCGGATAGAGGGCGACGTACACCGCCGTCCGCTCGGTGTCCGGCGCGACGGCGTCATGGTCGAACTCCTCGAAGAGCTCATCCAGTCGCCGTTCGTACTCCTCACGCCGCTCCGGTGTGAGATCCAGCACGAAGCGGACCTGATCGACATCCTTCATGTCGAGCTCACCCGCCTCGGAAAGAAAAGCCTCCAACATCGCCTCGGCGACGGGGCCTTCGTTCCGGGGCCCCCGGGCCCAGGGGAGACCCTTGGACCGATAAGGGATCTCCTTGGCCCCCCGGTTCCCCCGACGTGGGGACTGCGGTTCCAGGAGCCCCGCGTCCACCAGCTTGCGTACGTGGTGAAGTGTGGTCGCCGGATCCCTGCCCAACCGCTCGGCCAGCTCCTTGTTGGTCATGGCCTGCGTGCGCGTGAGCCGGATGATACGGAGCCGCACCCCCGACGCAAGGGCGCTCGCCCGCACTTCGGCACCGTCCCGACGCTGATCAGTCATGCCCCCATCCTAACCTTCTGTACGTCCTGTACATTTTTCACAGAAGCTTGTGCAGACCCCGCAGGAGAGGCATCGCCATGCTGTTCCGCCCCACCGCCCGTCATGTACTGCCCGAGTTCACCGAGCGCACGACCAATGGGACCCGCACCCTCGACCCGTACTCCAAGCTGCTGTCCGAACGCATCGTCTTCCTCGGCACCCCGGTCGACGACGCCGCGGCCGGCGATCTGATCGCGCAGCTCATGTATCTGGAGCACGACGCACCGGACCGGCCGGTGTCGCTCTACATCAACTCGCCCGGCGGCTCGTTCGGGGCCATGTCCGCGATCTACGACACGATGCAGTACCTCAACTGCGAGGTGGAGACGTACTGCCTCGGCCAGGCTGGCTCCTGCGCCTCCACACTGCTCGCCGCGGGCACTCCCGGCAAACGGCACGCACTGCCCGGCGCGAGGGTCCTCGTACGGCAGCCCGAACTCACCGAGCCGGTGCAGGGCCAGCCCTCCGACCTGGAGATCCAGGCGCAGGAACTGGAACGGGTCCGCGCGATGCTCACCACCCTGTTGGCCCGTCACACGGGGCGCACCGAGGAGCAGATCGCCGAGGACACCGAACGCGACCTCATCCTCGACGCGGCCGGCGCCAAGGCGTACGGGCTGGTGGACCACGTCCTGGAGAACCGGAATTCCGCACTGCGGCCGCACGGCGAGAGGTGAACACCAGATGCGGCCACCGGAGTTCCCGCCACTGCCCGCACTGACCCGCGCCGAGGGGGAGTTCATCGACGGCTACCTCGAAGTCCTCGACCAGGTCGGCCGGATCAACCCGGCCCGCGGCAGTGACACCTACGGAGCGCTGCGCGCCGCCCAGGCGCTTGTCGCGCACTCACGCACGCTGCGGGACGCCCTCGCGTTGATGCACGAGCGCGGCGAGGCGCAGCTCCACGCGGCCACGCTCGCCCGTGCGCTGCGGGTGCTGGACGGGGAACGGCGGGCGGGGCGCGTCACCGTACCCCCCGCTCCGCCGAGTTGACCGACTTCCGCGGCGCCAACCGCCCGACGGGCGCCGGCCAACCACCCCTGGTCCGGCGCCCGTCGGCCTCACCCGACTCCCGTAGCCGACACGCCCGACGGGTCCACCGGAAATCCTCGCTCGTTCGGCGTAGGGAGTCCCTCTCAGGGGGGACCGTTCAACTTGCGTCTTCCGCGTGGACGGTGCACGAAATCTGCCCTTCCGCCCCAGGTACGAACCTGGTCCGAATCACTGGCGGAGCCGCAAAAAATCATCATGCCCACCCGAACGGATCAGTCGTGAGGAGCCTCACATATCCCTGTTTCGGCTCGGAAATCCGTCAGTCGGTGAGTCAAGATCCCTGGGACGACAAGCCCCCGCCACCGCGGCGGGGCGGTCCGGGCGGACGCCGAGTCCTGCCGCCGCCCGGATGCCTGGTCGACAGAAGTGGATCGGCAGGAGTGGAGGACCCGAGCACAACGGGTCGACCTGAACACCGGTCGACCCTCGGGGTGAAGCCGCCGAACGCGGCCGGGCAACTTCGCCAGCCCGAACCCGACAGGTCATCCTTCACAGGCGGCTGACGAAGGGTTGCGCATGACTGCGCAGGTTCATGTCCCGTCTCTGCTCGTCCGGGCCGGTACGGCCTCGGTTCTCACGCTCGCCGCCGTCGGCGGCACCATGTTCGCCCCGGGCGCCGCGACGGACGCCCAGGCGGCGACGCTGTCGATGAAGGCGCTCAACATCGCGGCGTCGAAGAAGGGATCGCCGTACAGCTGGGGGGCCACCGGCCCCAACCGCTTCGACTGCTCGGGGCTGACGCTCTACTCGTTCAAGAAGGCCGGCAAGAAGCTCCCCCGCACGGCCCAGCAGCAGTACAACCGGACCCGCCACATCTCGGCCTCGCACCGGCAGCGCGGGGATCTGGTGTTCTTCCACTACGGCCGCAGCGTCTACCACGTGGGGATCTACGCCGGTAAGGGCAAGATCTGGCACTCGCCGAGGACCGGCGCCGTGGTGCGGCTGGAGAAGATCTGGACCAAGAGCGTCTACTACGGCCGGGTCCGCTGAGGCACCGCGCGGCCGGCGGTCCGGGGCCGCACTGAGCGAGGCCGGGCCACCGGCCCCCGCTCAGTGCGGCAGCGAACCGGTCACCAGCACCAGGCCCAGCGCGGAGAGCGCCACACCGCTGCCGCCCTCGATGGCGCGCGCGGTGCGGGGCCGGCGCAGCCACCGGCCCAGCCGGTCCACGAGAAGCGCCACGGCGGGGAACCAGACCAGCGCCAGTGCGACGACGATCGCCGCGAGCAGCAGGGTCCTGGGCAGTGGCGGCTCCCCGTCGGGGACGAACTGCGGCAGCAGGCTCAGGAAGAGCACCGGCGCCTTCGGATTGAGCGCGTTGGTCAGAAAGCCCTGCCGCAGTGCGCGTACACGCCCCCGGTCCGCGTGCCGGTCCTCGGGGCCTTCCCCGTCCGGGGTGCCGCGCCGCGCGCAGGGCGCTGATGCCGAGGTACAGGACGTAGGCCCCGCCGAGCAGCTGGACGGTACGCAGGAGTGCGGGGACCGCCACCAGCACCGCGGCGAGCCCGGCGACGGCCAGGGCGGTGTGCACCAGCAGTCCCCCGGCCACCCCCAGCGCGCCGGCCACACCCGCGCTGCGGGAGGCGAGCGCGTTGCGTACGACGACGGTGAAGTCGGCGCCGGGCAGCGCGACCATCCCTGCGGCGACCCCGGTGAAGGCGATCAGTTGTGCGTCCATGGGTCCACTCTGACCCGGCGGAGCCTTTAGCGTGTACTTGCAATCTTCTGGGTCTGCCAAAAGGAACGCTTAATGTACGACCCGACACGGCTGGCGGCGCTGGTGGCGGTCGCGGAGGCCGGATCGATCACCCGGGCCGCCGCGCGCCTGGGCTACACCGCGCCGGCCCTCTCCCAGCAGCTCGCCAAGCTGGAGCGGGAGGCGGGCGCGGCACTGCTGGTACGTCACCACCGCGGGGCCCGGCTCACGGCCGCGGGCGAGCTGCTGGCCGGACGCGCCCGGCGCATCCTCGACGAGATGGACCGGGCCCGTCATGAGCTGGCCCGCCTCTCCGGGCTTTCCGGCGGACGTCTGCGGGTCGGCACGTTCACCACGGCGGGCGTGCATCTGCTGCCGCCGGTGCTGAGCGCCTTCCGGCGCGCCCACCCGGATGTGGAGCTGGCGGTCACCGAGTACGAACCGCCCCGGGGCGTCGCCGCGGTGGCCGCCGGTGAGGTCGATCTGGCGCTGACCCATGTGTACGAGCCGGCCGCCGCGACGCCGTGGCCCGCCGGAGTCTTCGCCGAACCACTGCTGGTCGAGGAGCTGGTCCTGATCACGGCGGTCGGGCAGATGCTCGCCGAGGGCAGCGGGAGACTGCCGGTGACGGAACTGGCGGGGCGGCCGCTGATCAGCAGCGCGCCCACGCATCCGCCGCGCCGCGGGGTCGAGCAGGCGCTGGCCGAGGCCGGGGCGACGCCCGCCGTGATCTGCGAGTCGCCCGGCTACGCGCTGGTGTGCGCGCTGGTCAGTGCGGGCATCGGGATGGCGGTCGTCCCGGAGATGGTCGCCGCGATGTCGCCGACGCCACTGTCGGTCCGGCGGCTGGATCCCGCTTCCTTCCGGCGGACGATCTCGGTGGTGCACCGCGGTGACCGGGCGAGCGCCGCCGCGGCGACGCTCCAGGCCCTGTTGCGCAGCGGGTTCGGGCGGGCGGGGTCGGCGCAGCGGCCGGGCGGCGGGGCCGGGTGAGCGCGTCGGTCAGCTCTGCACGGGGATGCTCCACGGCAGCGCGATCCACACCGTCTTGCCGCCGTCGGCGGTGGGGGTGACGGTGAGCCGGCCCCCGCACTCCTTGGCCAGACAGCGGATGATCACCATGCCGCGTCCGTTGTCCTGCTGGACGGCGGCGGGCAGTCGCCGGGGCCAGCGGGGGTGACTGTCCGTCACCCCGAGGTGCAGCTGCTCCTCCCGCTCCAGCCGGAGCTCCACGGTGAATGTGGGCGACTGCCCGAAGGTGTGCTGGACGGCGTTGGTCGCGAGCTCCGAGACGATGAGCTGGATGCTGTCGGCGAAATCGGTGTCGGTGGCCAGGCCCCATTCGGTGAGCGCCCGGGCCACGTACCTGCGGGCTGCCGAGACCGAGACCGGCTCGCTCGGCAGAGTGACGTTTGCTTCCCTGTGGTCTGCCATGGCGAGCCGTCCCTTTCTCACCCGTACCGACCCGCGATCGGTAGAGGTTGTGCTTCGCGCCAGATTGCCACTGATGCTGCCCGCTGTGACGGCGATCCACAAAGATATGCATATATCTGTCGCTCGAAGCGGTGAACCCTGCGACGCAAGACCGTATGTGGGCGGCACACTGTCCGCTCGGCAGAAGAGGGAGGGAGGCCGCGGATGCAGCACGGCCCTGCGGTTCGACGCCGCAAGCTCGGGGAGGAGCTCCGGGGTCTGCGCCACGCGTCGGGACTGACCAGTCGGGACGCGGCGCGGATGCTCGGATGGCACCAGTCGAAGGTGAGCCGGATCGAGACCGGGGTGAGCGGGGTGCGGCCGGCCGATGTGACCCGGCTGCTGGACACGTACGGCGTGGACGACACCCAGTTGCGGGATCTCCTGGCGACGCTCGCGGGTTCGGCGGGCGGTGGCGGCACCGGCTGGTGGCACGCCTATCGCGGTCTGATCCCGCCCCAGTACCGCGACTTCATCAGTCTGGAGTCCCAGGCCCGGACCGCGCGCACGCTGGAGACCTCGGTGGTGCCGGGGCTGTTGCAGACGGCCGACTACGCGCATGCGGTGACCCGGGCGTCACTGGACGGGCTGCCGGCCGGCCAGCTGGACTCGCTGGTGGAGGTGCGGCTGGCCAGGCAGGGGGTGCTGCGGACCGATCCGCCGCTGCGGCTGAGCGCGGTGCTCGACGAGGCCGTGCTGCGGCGCCAGGTCGGCGGGTGCCGGGTGATGCGGGAGCAGCTGCGCCATCTGGCCCGTGTGGCCCAACTGCCCCATGTGCAGCTTCAGTTGCTGCCGTTCTCGATGGGCGGCTATGCCGGCCTCACCGGGCCTTTCGTTATCTTCTCATTTCCGAGCACTTCTGATCTGGATGTGGTCGTTCTCGACCATTTGACGAGTAGTCTGTACCTGGAGCGGAAAGAAGACCTTGAGGCGTACAGCTCGGCCTTCCGCACGATGCAGGCTCACGCACTGTCGCCGGAGCACTCGTTGGACCTGATCGCCGCGATCGACCGCGACGGTCGGTGACTTCGGACCGCCCGAGGGGGCCTCATGTCTGACTGCCTCGCACAGCACGACTTACGTTGGCGGCGCAGCAGCCGCAGCACGGGTATGAACAACTGCGTGGAGGCCGCACCGTTCGGTGACGGGCGGCTGGCCGTGCGGGACTCCAAGAATGTGTCCAGGCCGCCGCTGCGGTTCTCGGCGGCGGCCTGGACCTCGTTCGTCGTCGGTCTGCACCGGGGACCGGCGGTCTGACAGGAGCGGCCCGGCCCCTTCCGGTCAGCCGACGGGAGCGGTCCGGCCCCTTCCCGTCGATCGACAGGAGCAGTCCCGACCCTTCCGGTCAGCCGACAGGAGCGGCCCGCCGCACGACCGACACTGCGCGGGCGATCTGCTCCTCGGTCAGATCGGCTCGCGCGGTGAGCCGCAGCCGGGACACCCCGTCCGGCACCGACGGGGGCCGGAAGCATCCCACCGCGACTCCGGCGGAACGGCAGTCGGCCGCCCAGCGGACTGCCGCGTCCGCCGATGGGGCGCGTACCGAGACCACGGCCGCGTCCGGCCGCATGGCGGCCAGGCCGGCCCCGGTGAGCTGCTCGTACAGTGCCGCGGCGACCGCGCGGGCCCGGCCGGCCCGCTCCGGTTCACGGCGCAGCAGCCGCAGGCTGCCCAGTGCGGCACCCGCCGCGGCCGGCGCGAGGCCGGTGTCGAAGATGAACGTACGGGCCGTGTTGACGAGATGTTCGATGACCCGGGCCGGTCCCAGGACCGCTCCGCCCTGGCTGCCCAGGGACTTGGAGAGGGTGAGCGTGGTGACGATGTCCGCGTCGCCCGCGAGACCGGCGGCGGCGAGCGCCCCTCGGCCGCCCTCCCCCAGCACGCCCAGGCCGTGTGCGTCGTCGACGAGCAGTGCGGCACCCTCGGCCCGGCAGACAGCGGCCAGTTCGGGCAGCGGTGCCGCGTCGCCGTCGACCGAGAAGACCGAGTCGGTGACGGCCAGCGCCCGGCCTCGGTGCGCCCGCAGGGCCTTGCGCACCGCCTCGGGATCCGCGTGCGCAACGACGGCGGTACCGGCGCGGGAGAGCCGGCAGCCGTCCACGATCGAGGCGTGGTTGCCCGCGTCGGAGACGATCAGCGAGCCATGGCCGGTGAGGGCCGTGACGGCCGCCAGGTTGGCCGCGTAGCCGGACGACAGGACCAGGGCCGCCTCGAAACCGCAGAATTCGGCCAGCTCGCTCTCAAGTTCGGCATGCAGTGCGGTGGAGCCGGTGACCAGCCGGGATCCGGTCGCGCCCGCACCCCACTCACGCGCGGCCCCGGCCGCGGCGGCGGTGACGTCGGGGTGCCGCGTCAGGCCCAGATAGTCGTTGCTCGCGAGGTCCAGAAGTCCGGACGCGGCGGGCCGGGGGCGCAGGATACGGACGAGTCCGGCGTCCGCGCGGCGGCGCGCCTCGGCGTCGATCCAGTCGAACGGGTCGAAGGGCATGAGCGGTCCCTTTTGTAGGCAGCTCACAGACCCTAACCGGGCTTGCAACAGGTCATGGTGTGGCAATACACACACCCTCGGCGGGCTCTGTTGTCCGGTTCCTCCTTGGCTGGGAGCCGTGCGGTAGGCCAGGATCTTGGCCATGGACCTCCTGAACACGCTGGTGGACAAGGGGCTGCGGCGCGAGCTGCCGACCCGCGAAGAAGCCCTCGCCGTACTGGCGACCTCCGACGACGATCTGCTCGATGTGGTGGCCGCGGCCGGAAAGGTACGCCGTCAGTGGTTCGGGCGGCGCGTGAAGCTGAACTATCTGGTCAACCTCAAGTCCGGACTCTGCCCCGAGGACTGCTCGTACTGCTCGCAGCGGCTCGGTTCCAAGGCCGAGATCCTGAAGTACACCTGGCTGAAACCGGACGAGGCGTCGAAGGCCGCCGCCGCCGGGGTGGCCGGCGGGGCCAAGCGAGTGTGCCTGGTGGCGAGCGGCCGCGGTCCGACGGACCGCGATGTCGACCGGGTGTCGGAGACCATCGGGGCGATCAAGGAACAGAACGAGGGCGTCGAGGTCTGTGCCTGCCTCGGTCTGCTCTCCGACGGGCAGGCCGACCGGCTGCGGTCGGCGGGCGCCGACGCGTACAACCACAACCTGAACACGTCCGAGGGGACGTACGGGGACATCACCACCACGCACACCTATGCGGACCGGGTGGAGACGGTGCACCAGGCGCAGGCCGCCGGGCTCTCCGCGTGCTCGGGGCTGATCGCCGGGATGGGCGAGAGCGACGCCGACCTGGTCGATGTCGTCTTCTCGCTGCGCGAACTGGACCCGGACTCGGTGCCGGTGAACTTCCTGATTCCGTTCGAGGGAACACCGCTGGCCAAGGAGTGGAACCTCACTCCGCAGCGCTGTCTGCGGATCCTGGCGATGGTCCGGTTCGTCTGCCCGGATGTGGAGGTGCGGCTCGCGGGCGGGCGCGAGGTGCATCTGCGCTCGATGCAGCCGCTGGCCCTGAATCTGGTCAACTCGATCTTCCTGGGCGACTACCTGACCAGCGAGGGCCAGGCGGGTCAGGCGGATCTGGACATGATCGCGGACGCCGGTTTCGAGGTGGAGGGGGCGGGCACGACGACGCTGCCCGCGCACCGTGCGGAGTCCGGCGGCTGCGGTTCGCACGACGGCGGCTGCGCCCCGTGCGGAGAGGCGCCCGGGGAGGCCGCGCCCGGCTCACCGGAGGTACCGGCCGCCCGCACGGACCTGGTGGCGGTCCGCCGTCGCGGCGCGGGAACGGACCTCGCCCCCAATGCCTGAGTCCCTCTCCCCGGCCGAGTTGCGGTCCCTGGACCGGGCCCACGTCTGGCATCCGTACGGTCCGATGCCGGGCCGCCAGGAGCCGCTGGTCGTGGAGTCCGCGTCCGGGGTACGACTGAAGCTGGCCGAACCGGCCCATGGGCAGGGCGAGTTGGTTGACGGCATGTCGTCCTGGTGGTCGGCGGTGCACGGCTACAACCATCCGGTGCTCAACGAGGCGGCCCGTGATCAGCTGGGCCGGATGAGCCATGTGATGTTCGGCGGGCTCACCCATGAGCCCGCCGTGCGGCTGGCCACACGGCTGGTCGAGATCACCCCGGAGCCGCTGCGGCATGTCTTTCTCTCCGACTCGGGGTCGGTGGCCGTCGAGGTCGCGGTCAAGATGTGTCTGCAGTACTGGCGCTCGGCCGGGCGGCCCGCCAAGCAGCGGCTGCTGACCTGGCGCGGCGGCTATCACGGGGACACCTGGCAGCCGATGTCGGTGTGCGACCCCGAGGGCGGCATGCACGAGCTGTGGTCGGGGGTGCTGCCCCGCCAGGTCTTCGCCGACGAGCCCCCGGCCGGTTTCGACGCGGAGCCGGACGCCGCCTACGTACGGCATCTGCGGGAGCTGATCGCCGAGCACGCCGACCGGCTGGCCGCGGTGATCGTGGAGCCGGTGGTACAGGGCGCGGGCGGGATGCGGTTCCACTCCCCCGCGTATCTGCGGGTGCTGCGCGAGGCGTGCGACGCGCACGAGGTGCTGCTGGTGTTCGACGAGATCGCCACGGGCTTCGGCCGGACCGGAGAGCTGTTCGCCGCCGGGCACGCGGGTGTCTCCCCCGATGTCATGTGCGTGGGCAAGGCGCTGACCGGCGGCTATCTGACGATGGCGGCGACGCTGTGCACCTCCCGGGTTGCGGAGGGCATCTCCAGCGGCGAGGTGCCGGTGCTCGCGCACGGACCGACGTTCATGGGCAATCCGCTCGCCGCCGCGGTGGCGTGCGCCTCCGTCGATCTGCTGCTCGGCCAGGGCTGGCAGCGGGAGGTGAAGCGGATCGGCACGGGGCTTCGGGAGGGCCTCGCCCCGGCGGCGGAACTGCCCGGGGTGCGGGATGTGCGGGTGCTGGGCGCGATCGGTGTCGTACAGCTCGATCACGAGGTGGACATGGCGGCCGCGACCCGTGCCGCGGTGAGGGAGGGGGTGTGGCTGCGGCCGTTCCGCGACCTCGTCTACACGATGCCGCCGTATGTGACCGGTGACGAGGATGTGGCACGGATCTGCCGCGCCGTGTGCGCGGCCGCGCGGGAGGGCTGAGATGACGATTCTGGTAGTGACGGGGACGGGCACGGAGATCGGCAAGACGGTGGTGACCGCGGCCGTGGCGGCGGCGCGCCCGGACCTCCGTGTCGCGGTGCTCAAGCCGGCGCAGACGGGACTGGCACCGGGCGAGCCCGGTGATGCCGCGGAGGTGGCGCGGCTGGCGGGAGGTCATGTCACCGCGGTCGAACTGGCCCGTTTCCCCGAGCCGTTGGCGCCCGCCACGGCCGCCCGCAGGTCGGGCCTCCCGCCGGTGCGGCCGTACGAGATCGCCGATGCGGCGCAGAAGCTGGCGACCGAACACGACCTGGTGCTGATCGAGGGTGCGGGCGGTCTGCTCGTACGGTTCGACGACGAAGGCTCCACCCTCGCCGACGCCGCCCGGCTGCTGGACGCGCCGGTGCTGGTCGTGACGCCCGCCGGTCTGGGCACGCTCAACACCACGGCGCTGACCTCGGAGGCGCTGCGGGCCCGGGGGCTGGGGTGTCTCGGCGTGGTGGTGGGCAGCATGCCCGCCGAGCCGGACCTCGCGGCGCGCTGCAACCTGGCGGACCTTCCCGTGGCGGCGGGCGCCCCGCTGCTGGGTGCGGTGCCGACCGGTGCGGGGGCCCTGAATCCCGCCGACTTCCGTGCGCGCGCCCGGAGTTGGCTCGCGGCGGAGCTGGGCGGGAATCGGCCGGCCGAATGAGCGGATGAGCCGCGCCGGACGGGGGGAGAATCTAAGTAGCCGTACTTCTGCCGGAGCGCCCGGTCGAGGAGGTCCGTCATGCGACTGCGCAGCACGAGAATCCCGGAGGACGCGGTCCACCACCCCGTCTTCGCCCGGTTCTACGCCCGGATGAGCGTGGTCGCGGAGACCAGGGCGGGGCTGGCCGCGGTGCGCTCGGATTTGTTGGCCGGCCTGTCCGGGCGAGTCATCGAGATAGGTGCGGGCAATGGCCTGAATTTCGCGCACTACCCGCCCGCGGTGTCGGAGGTGGTGGCCATCGAACCCGAGCGCAGCCTGCGGCGGCTGGCGGTGCGGTCGGCGCTGCGTGCCGGGCTCCCGGTGGATGTGGTGCCGGGCGCCGCGGAGGCGCTGCCGGTGAAGAGCGAGGCTTTCGACGGGGCCGTCGCCTCGCTGGTGCTGTGCAGCGTACGGAATGTGGAGCGTTCGCTCGCGGAGATCGTGCGGGTGCTGCGGCCCGGTGGTGAGCTGCGCTTCTTCGAACATGTGCGGGCCGACGACCGGGCCATGGCGGCCACGCAGCGGGTGCTGGACCGTACGGTCTGGCCACTGCTGACAGGCGGGTGCCATACGGGACGCGACACTCTGGCCGCCATCGAGAGGGCCGGATTCGTGGTGGAGACGTACCGCAGGGTCAGGATGCCGGAGTGCGGGATCCGGCTGCCCGTGTCGACCTGCGTGCTGGGGGTGGCACGCCGGCCGGAGGTGCCGCACCGACGTAGCTGGTGTAGGGCGTAGCTGACGTATCGGGCCGGCGCGGACCGGGCTGATGCGTCGGGCCGACGTCGGGCCGGGCCGATGCGTGCGTCGGCCCGGTGCCGGGTGGGCGTCGGTCCGCCGTCACGCCGCCGGGGCTGTCACAGGCTCCACTGGCGGAGTTCGTCGGCGATGGCCCGGACGTCCGCCTTGCCCTCCTTCACCAGCCGGGCCAGGTCACGCACCTGCTCGGGCGAGGTGATGACCTTGAGTCCGGAGGCGACGAGGTAGCCGTACGCGACGGCCGAGGAGAACATCGCGTTGGAGTGTTCGAGCGCGGGGACGTGGAGCAGCAACTGCAGGAGCGCGGCAGCCCGGGAATGCGGGTCGCTGTAGACGGGGCTGCCGAAGATCTCGGCCTCGTGGCGGGCCACGGCGGCCAAGAGCGCACCCCAGTCGACCACCTGCGGATCGCCGGGGGTCTTGTGCTCGGCCACCATGAGCAGCCAGGAAAGGTCGATCTGGAGGTTCAACGCGTGCCTTTGCGCTCCGGGCCGAACTCTTCGGCGAACACCGACTCGTACTGCTTCATGAAGTCGGCCGCGGCCTCGACGAAGGTGTGTCCGACCTCCCCCGCGTCCTGCCGCACGAGCTCCTCTATGTAGCGGTTCACGCTCATCCCCCTTTGCAGCGCGCGCTGTCGCGCGGCCTCGGCGGTCGCCTCGTCCACTCTCACGTTCAGCTGAGTCTTGGGCACATCAACACGCTAGCGCGCATGCGCTAGCACCGGCAAGAGGAGTCCACCGGCGCCGCACACCCGGGTCTCCTCGCACGGAACGCCCGCCGAATCCCTCGAAACGGCGCTGTGGGTGTGATGCCACCCATAGGGGCCACGTCACATCCTAGGCCGGGTAGTAGGTGCGGGGCCCGTCCGAACGGCACAGAAACTGCCCAGAGTGGTTCATTTCGGACATTGCTCCGTATTGGGGTAGTACGTCACATCATTGACCCCCGTCCCGGCCGCCGCTAACCATGGATCCCGTCGCCGGACAACGCGACCGGCCCGGACGGACACCCGCCGGACCACCAGGGGCCCCCGCCCCGCCCGCC